>NZ_JBEXCV010000008.1:0-113384 GCF_040605455.1 Embleya sp. NPDC005575
CTCCTGGTCACCCTCGGTTCTCCCCTCGCCCTGCCGCACGCCGTCCTGCCCCGCCACCCCCCGCCCCGCCCCGCGGCCGCCCCGCCGCAGGCGCCGCCCACTCGCCCGCAGCCTCAGCAGGCACCACCCCCGCCGCCGCCCGAGCCGGACTTCGACATCCCTGAGGACATCGGCCGGTACGACGACGAGGACCTGGCGGACGACGGCGGCCTGTCCACCCACGAGCTGCTCGCCCGCGAGCTCGGCGCGACGATCATCGACGAGTCGCCCACCACCTGACCCACCCACCTGACCCACCCACCTGACCCACCACTCCCGACCCACCACCCGACCCGTCCCTGGACCCACCCACCGACCGCCTGACCCGCCGATGCGTGCCGTCGCCGCGCATCGGCCCCGCCCGGAGCCGTAGGCTCGACGGCAGGACGGCCGCCGAGCGGGCCGCCCCGAGGCGGTGCGAAGCCGCGTTCGAGCGACGAAGGGTGTCCAGTGTTTCCCGGTGGTGGCCAGCCCGACATGCAGCAGCTGCTGCAGCAGGCGCAGAAGATGCAGCAGGACCTCATGGCGGCGCAGGACGAACTCGCGCGCACCCAGGTGACCGGGAGCGCCGGCGGCGGCCTGGTGACCGCGACCGTGTCCGGCGCCGGCGAACTGCTGGCTCTGGAGATCTCGCCGTCCGCGGTGGATCCTGAGGACACGGAGACCCTCGGCGACCTCATCGTCGCCGCGGTACGCGACGCCAACCGCGCCGCCCTGGAGATGCAGTCCCAGTTGATGGGCCCGCTGGCCCAGGGCATGGGCGGCGGCGGCCCGCTCGGGCTGCCCGGCATGTGAGCCGAGCTCTCACCACCGGAACCGAGCCCACGACGACCTCGACATCGACCCGACCGAAGATCCCCGCAAAAGCCGGCAAAGACCCCAGGCCCCACCAAGAAGCCCCCGAGAACCAGAGCGAGCAGGGAGACGGTAGGTGTACGAAGGCGTCGTACAGGACCTCATCGACGAGCTGGGCCGACTGCCCGGTGTAGGGCCGAAGAGCGCGCAACGCATCGCCTTCCACCTCCTGGCGGCCGACCCGGCCGACGTCCGGCGCCTCGTGCACGCGCTCGTCGAGGTCAAGGACAAGGTGCGGTTCTGCGCCACATGCGGCAACGTGGCGGAATCGGAGCAGTGTCGAATCTGTCTCGACCCGCGACGCGACGTCGCGGTGATCTGCGTGGTCGAGGAGTCCAAGGATGTCGTGGCGATCGAGAAGACCCGCGAGTTCCGGGGCCGGTACCACGTGCTCGGTGGCGCGATCAGCCCGATCGAGGGTGTGGGACCCGACGACCTGCGGATTCGTGAGCTGATGACCCGGCTCGCGGACGGTGTGGTGACCGAGTTGATCCTGGCCACCGACCCGAACCTGGAAGGAGAGGCGACCGCGACGTATCTGGCTCGCCTGTGCAAGCCGATGGGTCTGCGTGTGACCCGGTTGGCCAGCGGGCTGCCGGTGGGGGGCGACCTGGAGTACGCCGATGAGGTCACGCTCGGGCGTGCCTTCGAGGGGAGACGACTGCTTGATGTCTGACGACCTGAACGAATTCACCAGTGAGATCGCCGACCAGATCGACAGCTTCGTTCTGGCCGTCACCGAGGTGGCCAAGGGCGAGGAGCCGGAGCAGGCGGTGTCCATGCTGCTCCTGGAGGTCTCGCAGCTGATGCTCGCGGGCGGCCGGCTCGGCGCGATCGCCGACGTGGTGCCCGACGACCGCTTCGAGCCCGACTCGGGTCCCGACCCGGACGTCGACGCGCTGCGTTCGGCGCTGTCCCGGTTGCTGGAGCCGATCGACGTGTACTACGAGGTCTTCGATCCGTACGTGCCCAAGTCCAAACCGGTCGCGGCACGCCTGTCGGACGACGTCGCCGACGTGGTCGCCGACCTCGCGCACGGGCTGGCCCACCATCGGGCCGGACGCAGCCGCGAGGCGCTTTGGTGGTGGCAGTTCTCGTACCTGTCCAACTGGGGCGCGACCGCGAGCGCCGTATTGCGTGCGCTGCAGTCGGTGGTGTCGCACGCCCGCCTGGACGATCCGATCATGGAGAGTCTGGACCCGGCCGGACAGGCGCTCGCCGACGAGTTGGTCGACGAACTCGCCGAGCAACTCGACGAGGCCGTGGTCCTGGGCGGCCCGCACACCTGATTCTCCCGAAGCCACGCGATTCGGGTGCTTCGGGAGCGAATCCCGCCCCCGCCCCGGGCGCTTGGTGCGGAATGCCCGCTTAGTGATGCGTACGTCGCACAATCCCGCCTAGTGATACGTACGTCTCACAATGTGAATAGAGCTTTGCCCGCTGTGCCGCCTCGTTAGACTGAGTCGACCGCACAGATATCAAGCGAGGAGCGCACGTGGGCCTTGTCGTGCAGAAGTACGGCGGCTCCTCCGTCGCCGATGCCGAGGGCATCAAGCGCGTGGCCAAGCGAATCGTCGACACCAAGAAGCAGGGCCACGAAGTGGTCGTGGTGGTGTCCGCGATGGGCGACACGACGGACGAGCTGATCGATCTGGCGCAACAGGTGAGTCCCATCCCTTCCGGGCGCGAGCTCGACATGTTGCTCACCGCGGGTGAGCGGATGTCGATGGCGCTGTTGGCGATGGCGATCAAAAACCTGGGCGTCGACGCACGGTCGTTCACCGGCAGCCAAGCCGGTGTGATCACCGACGCGGTCCACAACAAAGCGCGCATCATCGATGTGACGCCGGGACGGATCCGCTCCGCGCTCGACGAGGGCGCGATCGCGATCGTGGCCGGCTTCCAGGGAGTGTCCCAGGACACGAAGGACATCACCACGCTCGGCCGCGGCGGCTCGGACACCACCGCTGTCGCGCTCGCCGCCGCGCTGAGCGCCGAGGTCTGCGAGATCTACACGGACGTGGACGGCATCTTCACCGCCGACCCCCGCGTGGTGAAGAAGGCCCGGAAGATCTCCCGGATCAGCTACCAGGAGATGCTGGAGCTGGCCGCGAGCGGATCCAAGGTGCTGCACCTGCGGTGCGTGGAGTACGCCCGCCGCTACGACATGCCCGTGCACGTGCGGTCGTCCTTCTCGGGACTCGTCGGCACTTGGGTGACGGATGAACCCGAAGGGGACGACATGGAGCACGCGATCATCTCCGGGGTCGCCCACGACACCAGCGAAGCGAAGATCACGGTGGTCGGGGTCCCGGACAAGCCGGGCGAGGCGGCCAAGATCTTCCGCCTGGTGGCGGACAACGAGATCAATATCGACATGATCGTCCAGAATGTGTCCGCGGCCTCCACCGGCCGCACCGACATCTCCTTCACGCTGCCGATGTCCGACGGCCAGAGCGCGATGACCGCGCTGACCAAGGCCCAGGCCGAGATCGGCTTCGAGTCGCTGCGCTACGACGACCAGATCGGCAAGATCTCGCTCGTCGGCGCCGGCATGCGCTCGCACCCGGGCGTGACCGCCAAGTTCTTCGAATCGCTCACCGGCGCGGGGGTGAACATCGAGCTGATCTCGACATCCGAGATCCGGATCTCGGTGGTCTGCCGCGCCGACGGCGTTCCGGCCGCCGTACAGGCCGTGCACACCGCGTTCGGCCTGGACGACCAGTCCGGCGAAGCCGTCGTTTACGGAGGTACCGGCCGATGACCCGCAAGGACAAGCCCACCCTGGCCGTGGTCGGCGCCACCGGCGCGGTCGGCACAGTGATGCTCGAACTGCTCTCCACCCGTCAGGACGTGTGGGGCGAGATCCGGCTGATCGCCTCGGCGCGCAGCGCGGGCAAGAAGCTCGTCGTGCGCGGCGAGGAGGTCGAGGTCATCGCGCTGAGCGAGGAATGCTTCGACGGCGTGGACGTCGCGATGTTCGACGTGCCCGACGAGGTATCCGCGCACTGGGCGCCGATCGCCGCGAGCAAGGGCGCGGTCGCGGTGGACAACTCCGGCGCGTTCCGGATGGACCCCGAGGTCCCGCTCGTGGTGCCCGAGGTCAACGCCGCCGCGGCGCGGGTGCGTCCGCGCGGCATCATCTCCAACCCCAACTGCACGACGCTGACCATGGTCGTCGCGTTGGGCGCGCTGCACGCCGAGTTGGGCCTCAAGGAGCTCGTCGTCGCGTCGTACCAGGCCGCGTCCGGTGCCGGGCAGCCCGGCGTCGACGCGCTGCGCGAGCAGATCGGCAAGGTCGCGGGCAGCCAGACGCTGGGCACCCAGCCCGGCGACGTGCGTCGCGCGGTGGGCGACTTCGGTCCGTTCCCGGCGCCGCTCGCGCTCAACGTGGTGCCGTGGGCCGGTTCGCTCAAGGACGACGGCTGGTCGTCCGAGGAGCTCAAGGTGCGCAACGAGTCCCGCAAGATCCTGGGGCTGCCCGACCTGAAGGTGCACACGACCTGTGTACGCGTCCCGGTGGTCACCACGCACTCGCTCGCGGTGCACGCCGTGTTCGAGAACGAGGTCTCGGTCGCCCGCGCGCACGAGATCCTGGACGGTGCTCCCGGCGTCGTGCTGTGCGACGACCCGGAGAACGGCGAGTTCCCGACGCCGGCCGACGCGGTCGGCACCGACCCGACCTGGGTCGGCCGGGTGCGTCGTTCGATCGACGACGCGTTCGCGCTCGACATGTTCATGTGCGGGGACAACCTGCGCAAGGGCGCGGCGCTGAACACCGCGCAGATCGCCGAGGTCGTCGCCGCGGAGTTGGTCGAGCGCGACTAGTCCCGGACCGCAGACCGTCACGGCAGCCGGTGTTCCCCGTCGGGGACACCGGCTGCCGCGCGTGCGCGGCCGCTTCCCGGCGCCGAGTAGCTGACTGCACATCACTTGGCCCACTACGGTGGGCGGATGTGTGGCTGAGCCGACGACCGTCCCCGGATCGCAGGCGTATACAACCTTCCCGGGGGGTCGAGTGTCCAACAGGCGTGGCAGAAATGGTCGTGAGGGCGGAACCGGCACTACGCGCGGTTCGGATGCCTGTGGTCGGCGCGCTGGATCCGGGCGTTTCGGGAGTTTCCGTGTCCTCTGACGCGGGCGTCTCCATCGACGTCCTTACCGAGACCTATCGCGCCCACTATGGTTCGTTGTTGCGCTTGGCTTCCCTGTTGCTCGACGACACCGATTCGTGTGAGGACGTGGTGCAGGAGTCGTTCGTCCGGGTGCACACCGCCCGGCATCGGTTGCGCGAGGCCGACAAGACGCTCGCCTACCTGCGGCAGACCGTGGTGAACCTGTCCCGGTCCACGCTGCGGCGGCGGATCATGGGCATGCGACTGCTGTCCAAGCCCGAGCCGGAATCGACGAGTACCGAGGACGGCTCGCGGCGCGTGTTGGAACGCGACGTGCTGGTAAGGGCGTTGCGCGAATTGCAACGGCGGCAGCGGGAAGTGATCGTGCTGCGCTATTACGCTGATCTGACAGAGGCTCAGGTGGCCGATCTGCTCGGACTGTCGGTCGGCTCGGTGAAGGCGTACGCCTCACGCGGACTGGAAGCCCTCCGGGCCCGGATGGAGACGCCGTGACGAACGACCCGGGGACCCTTGGTCCCGACCCCGACGACCTCGCGGCAGAGGTGCGCCGGCGACTGCATGCGGCCGTCGCCGAGGTGCAACCGTCCTCGGACGCGCTGGACCGGCTGCGCGTGGCCGTGCCGGCTCGGCGCCGACAGCGGCGGGTGGCCACGCTCGGCGCCGCCGGCCTGGTGGCGGCGCTGCTGGTCGGCACACCCGTGCTGCGGACTGCGGTGGACGGCGGCGACGACTCGAAGTCGAATGTCAGCGGGACCCAGTCGTCGTCGTCCTCGGTGAACGTCACCGAGCCGTTGCCGGGGCCGAGCGAGGGGATGAGCGCCGGGATCCCGGGCGGGGCCGGCCAGTCCCATCCGGCGACCCGAGGTGCCTCGCCGAGCAGTGGATCCGGTGCCTCGATCGCCCCGACGAGCGGGGTGAGTGCGGGCGCCGGGCAGAGCGCGCCGCCCGCGAGCAGCGCGCCGCCGGCGAGCAGCGCGCCGCCGGCCAAGCCGACACCCGCGTGTCTGACCACCGACTTGTCCGGGGAGGACGCCCGGCTCGGACCGGTCGGCGCCGACGGCCTGGCGTACGGCGTGCTCCAGGTGCGCAGCAACGCGGCCAAGGACTGCCAGGTGACCGGTCCCGGCGTGGTGTCGGTGGGCTCCCCGCCCGGCAACCCGATCGTGCAGGTCACCGTGCACCAGCACACGGCCGGCGATGGTGCGGCCGGGCTGCCGCTGCTGCCCGAGACGACGGGCACGGTGATCACGCTTCGACCGGGCCAGGCGTACGAGTTCCAGTTCGCATGGCAACCGCAGGCGCCGGGCGCGGACGGCAGGTGTGCGCCCGACGCGCCCAAGGCGCCGGTGCCCGCGCTCGGCTACGCGCTGGTGGCCAACGACTTCAACGTGGCCAAGGTGGCGCTGACGCCCACGTGTGGCGGCACCGTGTTCCGCACCGACATCTATCGGACGGGGGAGTACCCGCGCGCGAGGTGATGCTCTGCGGTGACCGGGACTCGGCGGTATCGGAGTCGGTGCTCGCGTGCGAGGTGCCATTCCGACGGCGACGCCGACCCGGGGGCGGAGTCGCGGTACCCGCGCGGGAGGTCACGCGGACTCCGGCGCGTCGGAGTCGCGCATCACTCGCGCGAGACGACACCCGCGCTCGGTCGCGGTCGGCCGACGGTTACCGTTGGGGGGTGTACCGGTTCCTGCTCCAGCCGCGCTGGCTGGTCTTCCACATGATCGTGCTCGTCGCGGTCCCGGTGTGCGCGGCGCTGGGGTTGTGGCAGTTCCACCGCTACGGCGAGCACAAGGGCGGTGGGAGCACCGGGGAGAAGGTGTCCGCGGCGCCCGCGGTGCCGATCGGTGACCTCGTGCCGCTCGGCGGCCGGGTCGAGGGGGCCGATCGCGGCCGCTCGGTCACGGTGAGCGGCACCTACGACGTGAGCCGCCAACTTGTGGTGCCCGGGCGCCGTCTCGACGGGCGCACGGGGTCGTACGTGGTCACCCCGCTGCTGGTCGCCGGAGCGCCGGCCGTCGTGGTCAATCGGGGCTGGGTCGAAGGAAGCAGCGTGCCCGCGCCACCGGCCGGACCGGTCACCGTCACCGGTCGGCTGGAGTGGTCGGAGGCGGAGCACACCTCGGACGCGGAACGCGCCACCGACCTGCGGCCCGGTCAGCTCTCGATGATCAGCACCCCCGAGCTGGTCAACATGCTGCCGTATCCGCTCACCGACGGGTTCGTCGCGCTGACCGCGCAGACCCCGGCCGCCGATTCGGCCGCGCTCGCGCCGATGCCGGCGACCAAGGAGGCCGCCGGCGGCGGGATTTCCGGCCGGGCGTGGCAGAACCTCGGCTATACCGCGCAGTGGTTCGTCTTCGCGGGCGCCGCGGTGTTCGTGTGGTGGCGTGTGGTCCGCCGGGAGGCGGACGATCGGGCCGAGGAGCGGGAGGCGGAACTGCTCGCGGAGCTGGGCGTCAAGAGCTGACACCCAGGCCCGTCGTGTACACGGGCGCCGCCCGGGCCTGCCGCGGATCCCGGTGGATCAAGCCGGCGCGGGCCGCCGAGATCCGCCGAGATCCGCCGGACAGGGTTTACGCCGGGTTCGGGATCGGCAGGCCGATGACCCGGTCGACGAAGGCGAATTCCTTGCGCAGTTGCCGGATGCGCTCCTCGACCACCAGCGAGCCGTGGCCCGCGTCGTAGCGGTAGACCTCGTGCGGCTTGCCGAGTTCCGCCAGACGCGCGACGTAGTTCTCGATCTGCTTGATCGGGCAGCGCGGGTCGTTCTCGCCGGCACTGATGTACACCGGTACCCGCACCTTCTCGACGTAGGTCAGCGGCGAGGACGCGGCCCAGCGCTCGGGCACCTCCTCGGGCGTGCCGCCCAGCAGCGTGCGGTCCATCGCCTTCAGAACGTCCATCTCGTCGTGGTACGCCGTGACGTAGTCCGCGACCGGCACCGCGGCCAGTCCCAGTGCCCACGCGTCGGGCTGGACGCCCAGGCCGAGCAGGGTCAGGTAGCCGCCCCACGAGCCGCCGGAGAGCACGATCCGCTCGGGGTCGGCCAGGCCCGACTCGACGGCCCACTCGCGCACCGCGCCGATGTCCTCCAACTCGATCAGGCCGATCCGCACCCGCAGCGCGTCGGTCCAGTCCTTGCCGTAGCCGGTCGAGCCCCGGTAGTTGACCCGGACCACCGCGAAGCCGTGGTCGACCCAGGCCGCGACGTCCGCCGCGAAGTGGTCGCCGTCGTGCGCGGTGGGCCCGCCGTGGATGTTGAACACGGTCGGGAACGGACCCTCGCCGGCCGGCTTGGACACCAGCGCGTGCACCTTGCCGCCCGGCCCCTCGACCCACGCGTCGGAGACCGGGACCGAACCGGGCGGGCGCTCGCCGGGCGGGGTGAGCAACACGTCACCCGCGGTCGAGCGCAGCTCGGAGGGGGTCGAACCGCTCGACCAGTGGTACTCGACGCTGCCGTCGGGCCGGGCGCCGGCACCGCCGATGGTGCCCGGCGGGGTGTCGATCCGGGTGAGCTCCTTGCTCGCCAGGTCATAGCGGTACAGCTCGGAACGCCCGTGCTGCTCGTGGTCGATCAACAGCGCACGGCCGTCGGGATACCAGTCGGCGGACAGGTCGCCGGGCAGCCCGAGGTCGAGCTCGGTCTCGATGCCGGTCAGCGGCTCCCACAGCAGCGGTTCGTCCCGGCCGCGGCGCTGGTGGATGACCAGCACGCGCTGGTCGCCGGCCACGGGGGAGAAGCCCATCGCGGACAGGTCGGAGTCGGGTCGACCGCCCTCGGGACCGTCGTGCAGGTCCGCCACGGTCGTGCCGTCCAGGCGCAGTACGCGCAGCGACGCGCGCATCGCGTCGCCGTGCTCGTTGTGCGCGATGGTCAGGTGGGTGCCGTCCTCGGACAGCGCGGACAACCACGCCGACTCGGTGTGGTGGTACACGGTCACCGGTTCGGCGCCGGGGCGGACGACGTGGATCGTGGAGCCCTCGTCGTCGGTCATTCGGCCGACCACGACGGTGCCGTCGTTCGCCAGTCCGAGGCCGCCGGGGTAGGACGGCTCCAGGCCGGGCACCGCGACCTCGTCCGGGCCGCCGTCGAACGGCTGGCGCATCCAGACGCCGAATTCGTCGCCGTCGGTGTCCGCGAACCACCAGATCCAGCGCCCGTCCGGGCTGATCCGGGCCGACGAGGTGCCGTTGGGCCGGTCGGTCACCTGGCGTTGTGCGCCGCTGACCCGGTCCCACGTGTACACCTCGAACGTGCCGGATGCGTTGGAGACGAAGACGGACTTCGCGGGCGCGTGGTCGGCCCACCGCGGCAGGCCGATCCGGGCCGCACGGTAGCGGCGTTCCCAGGCCGGGACGGGGGGCGGGGGTGCGTCGGTCGGGCTCTGGGGTTCGGTGGTGGTGATGGAGTCGAAGGCGCTGTTCTCGCGAGCGGGCATGTGGTAATTCAACTACGGGAGGGCGTGGTTGTGTTCCGTCACGGAGCGGCACCGCTTGACTCCGAACAGGCGTGCGTAGCCGGGGCGTGCGGCGAACTCGGCATACGACCAGACGGCGGGCCGGCCGACCTCCCGGCACAGGTGCAGCACCCGATCCGGGCCCAGATGCACCCCGACGTGCGCGGCGTAGCCCGGCTCCCGGTCCGGGCGCGGGCCGGCGTCGAACAGGACCAGATCCAGCGGCGCGGGCTCGGTGACCCGCACGGTCGCGGCGTCGTCGGCCCACAACTCGGACGAGCGCAGCGGCGGGACGTGCAGGCCGTGGTGGGCGAGGAAGGCGTACGCGTACAGCTGGCAGTTGGCACCGGCCGTCAGGTCGCCGGCCGCGACGGCCTGGGGGTGTCGGGCATAGACGTAGGGAACGGCTCGAAAGCGTGGCGGGAGGACGGACAGTGACGGGTGGTGGTGAGCGTCGGTCGTCACCGGGAGGTCGTCGGGTGGGTGAGTTCGCGCTGATAGGCCGTCAGGAGTGTCGGGCATGCTTGGGATTCAACCCGAGGCAGACCGCCAGTTCCACCAACGTCATCGCGAACAGCACGCCGAATACCACCGTGTACTCGCCGGTCGCGTCGTGGATCGTGCCGAACACGATCTGAAGCGCGGCGGCGATCGGGTAGCCGATCAGGAACGTCATCGCGGACAACCGGCCGGCCGCCGCCGGGCTCGGCGCGAAGCGGACGAGCATCACCAGCATCAACGGGAACGCGCCGCCGAGCGTCAGGCCGAGCAGCGCGATGGTGGGCCACGGCGCCAGATTCGGCGCGAACGCGAGCAGTCCCATGCCGACCACGGCCCCCGCGACGGTGACCGCGAACAGCGGCCGGGGGTCGGTGAAGCGGTCCGCGAGCAGCGGGATCACCAGACCGGACACGATGCCGGTGAGGCCGAACACGGACAGCAGCAGACCCGCGCGCTCGGCACTCCAGCCCTGCTCCTCGTAGGCAGCGGGAACCCAGCCGACCACGCCGTAGTACGCGCTGGTCTGCATGACCAGGAAGACCGCGAGGATCCAGGCCACGGGGCGTCGCCAGGGGGAGGTGTCGGGCGCCTCGGTGCTCGGTTGTGCGGCCGGGGCCGGGGCCGGGGCCGAGGTCGGTGTCGGTGCCGGCTTGGGCTTTGCGCGCCGGGCTCCGGCAGCGGCCTCGGTCGCGTCGGTGGTTCGCGCGCGGCTCGGGTCGGTCCGTACCGGCGTCTTCGTCCGTCGGATCACCGGGAGCCAGGCGAGCAGACCGAGCACGGCGGGGATCGCGACCACCCCGAGGGAGAGCTGCCAGGAACCGAACCCGTCGGACAGCGGTACGGCGAGCGCGCTCGCGCCCGCCGCGCCCACCCCGACCGCCGCGCTGTACAACCCGGTGACCGCCCCCGCGTGCTCGGCGAAGTGCGTCTTGACCACACCCGGCAGCGCCGCGCCCAGGACCGCGATCCCGGCGCCGGCGACCAACGTGCCCAGAAAGAGCAGTACGACCGAGGCCCCACCCAGCCGGATCAGCACCCCCACCAGCAGCACAACCACCGACGCGGCCACGGTGCGCTCGTACCCGTACCGGGCGGCCCCAAGATGCGCGAGCGGCGCGAATACGCCCATCGACACCACCGGGATCGCGGTCAAGACCCCGGCGGCGGCCCCGGACAGACCCAGGTCGTCCCGGATCGCGGTCAGCAGCGGCGGCACATCGGTGATCGCGGCCCGCAGATTGATCGCCACCAGAAACAGCGCGACCAGGATCAGAGCCGACCCGGGCGGCCGTCTCGTCCGCCCGCCCGACGCCGCGTCGACGGCGCGGGCATGGGTGGGATGGTGCGTCTCCGCGCGGGCTGACGGCATTGCGGTACTACCTCGTTCGTCGGGTCGTGGCGGGTGGGTCGGCCGAGGTCGGGCGGGACCGGGCGACGTCGATCAACCATAGACACCCGGTCGGCCTCGCCTTGCGGGCCGGGCTTCGGGTGGGGCTCGGGCACAGGCCGGGCTTCGGGCGGGCTCGGGCACAGGCCGAGCTTCCGACCGGCTCGGACGTTGACCGCCGCTTCACCGGCTCCTTGCTAGAAGGAGTCATGCGGATTCTGGTGGCCGAAGACGAAAAGGCGATCGCCGACCTGCTGGCCGAGGGGTTGCGCCGGCACGGGATGGACGTGGACGTGGCCTACGACGGCGCGGCCGCGCTGGCGTGCCTCGCGGCCGGTGACCACGACGTGCTGGTGCTGGATCGGGATCTGCCCGAGGTGCACGGCGACGAGGTGTGCCGCCGGCTCGCGCAGAGCGGGGCGACGGTGCGCATCCTGATGCTGACGGCGGCCGGCGGGGTCGCGGATCGGGTCGCCGGCCTGGGTCTGGGCGCCGACGACTACCTGGCCAAACCGTTCTCCTACGCCGAGCTCGTGGCCCGGGTCCGAGCGGTCGGTCGCCGCCGGGTCGCGCCGATCCCGCCGGTCCTGGAACGGGCCGGCATCACGCTGGACGCGCCGCACCGGCAGGCCTACCGGGACGGGCGCTACCTGCCGCTGTCGCGCAAGGAGTACGCCGTGCTGGAGGTGCTGATGCGCGCGCGGGGCACGGTGGTGACCACCGAGGAACTCCTGGAGCGAGCCTGGGACGAGCGGACCGACCCGTTCACCACCGTGGTCAAGGCGACGGTCAGCAAGCTGCGGGCCAGGCTCGGCGAACCGTCGGTGATCACCACGGTGCCCGGCGGCGGGTACCGGCTGTGAGGCGCCGGCCGTCCACGCTGCGGGTGCGGTTGACCGCCCTGTACGCCGGGCTGTTCGTCGCCGCCGTGACGCCGGTACTGATCGCGGTGAACGTGCTCCTCGACCGGTTGATCGGCGGCGGGGCCCCGAAGCGGCGCCTGGCGGAGCCGGTGTTGTCGGGGATGGCACCGGCCGAGGGGACGCCGCCGGCCGAGGGGATGCCGCCGGCGCCGCCGATCGCGCACAAGGACGTGGCGATCGCGGTCACCGAGTACCAGTGGACGGTCACCTGCGCCGCGATCGTGCTGTTCGCCGTGCTGGGGGCGGCGGCGGGCTGGTGGGTGTCCGGTCGGGCGCTGCGGCCGGTGCATCGGATCACCGCGACGGCTCGCCGGCTGTCCCTGTCCAACCTGCACGAGCGGATCGCGCTGACCGGTCCGCACGACGAACTCAAGGAGTTGGCCGACACGTTCGACGCGATGCTGGAGCGTCTGGCGTGCGCCTCGGACAGTCAGCGGAGGTTCGCCGCCAACGCCTCGCACGAACTGCGCACGCCGCTGACGATCCAGCGGGCGGCCATCGAGATCGGCCTGGAGGACCCGACTCCGGACCAACTCGCGCGGATGCGCCGCGAACTCCTCGACGCCAACCTGCGCACCGAGCGGCTGATCGACGGGCTGCTGGCGCTGGCCCAGGGCGAACGCGGCCCGGAACACCCCGAGTCGGTGGACCTGGCCGAACTGGTCGGCGAAGTCGTCGCCCAGTACCGCGAGCCGGCCGACCGGGCCGGCGTCACCTTGGACGTACGGACGCGCTCGGCCCCCGGCGTCGGCGACCCGGTGATGCTCACCCGGTTGATCGCGAATCTGGTGCACAACGCGATCCGGCACAACCACCCCGGCGGCCGGGTCTTCGTCGACACCTGTCCCGACACGGGCCTGACCGTGCGCAACACCGGCCCGAGCATCCCCGCCGACCGCGTTCCCGAGCTCTTCGAACCGTTTCGCCGGCTGCACCCGCCCCGTACCGGTTCGATCCAGGGCGCGGGCCTGGGCCTGTCCATCGCGGCCGCGATCACCGACGCGCACGGCGCCCGGCTGGCCGCGTGCCCCAATCCCGACGGGGGCCTGACGGTCACCTTCGCGCTGCCCCGGGTCGCCGCCGCCCCGCCGGCCGCGTGCCCGCAGCGAGTCCGGGGGCGTTCGCCCGACGTGGCCATGGTGGCGGACGGCGATGTCGGGACCGCGTCAACGTTTGCGTAGACCGGCGCCGAACAGGCCGCCGCCTGTACTGGGTGCGCGGCCGGGAATGCCCCGGCCGCAGACGAAGGAGGCGGCATGCGCGGCAGAACGGGACTCGCGCTCGGGGTGTTGCTGCTCGTGGCGACGACCGCGTGCGGCAGCGACGGCGGCGGGGCGACGGTGGCCTCGGCGAACGGCTCCGGCAAGCCCACGAGCAGCGCCGGGACCGCCGGTGCGGGCGCCGGCAAGAGCGCCGAGGACCAGGCACTGACCTACGCGAAGTGCATGCGCGAGCACGGCGTCTCGAACTTCTCCGATCCGGAGCCCGGGGAGAGCGGCGGGTTCAAGATGATGCTCCCCGAGGGCGTGACGCCGGAGGGCATCAAGGGGGCGGAGGATGCCTGCAAAAACTTCCTGCCCACCGGCGGGGACATGAAGAAGGGGGAGGAAGACCCCAAGGTCACCGACCAGTTGCGCAAGTACGCGCAGTGCATGCGGGACAACGGCGTGCCGCGCTATCCCGACCCGGGATTCGGCGGCGCCGGTCCGGTCAAGCGCGACGAGAGCCTGTACGGCATGGATCCCAGGGACCCGAAGTTCAAGGCAGCCGAACAGGCGTGCGCCTCGCTGCGACCCAACGGGCCCGGCATGACCGGTGGCGCACCATCCGGGAACGGGGCCAAGGCGTGACGGCCGCGAACCCCAGGCGCCGACGCCGGACCGGCCGGGTGCTGCTCACCGTGGCCGGCGTGCTGGCCGTCGGGGCCGGGGCGGTGGCCGCCACCGGGATCGGCTTCCCGGCCGACCGGTCGGATCGACCGCGCAGCGTCGCGCCGCCGGCGACGGCGAAGGTGACCCGGCAGACGCTCGTGGACACGCAGAAGCAGACCGGCACGCTGAGTTACGGCGACTCGACCACGCTGAACGGGCGACTGGCCGGCACGGTGACGACGCTGCCGGCGGCCGGCTCGGTCATCGGGCGGGGCAAGGAGCTCTACCGGGTCGACAACGTACCGGTGCTGCTCCTGTACGGCTCGCTGCCGACGTATCGCGCGCTGGCGTCGGGCGTCGAGGGCGCCGACGTCAAGCAGTTCGAGCAGAACCTGTGGGACCTGGGCTACCGGGGCTTCACAGTGGACGAGAAGTACACCGACGCGACCGCGACGGCGGTGAAGAAGTGGCAGAAGGCGGTCGGGCTGCCGCAGAACGGCACGGTCGAGGTCGGGCGCGTGGCCTACGCCTCGGGTCCGGTGCGGGTGGACACGGTCAAGGCCCACGTGACGGACGCCGCCAAGCCTGGGGACGTGGTGCTCACCTACACCGGCACGGTGCGTGGCGTCACCGCCGAACTCAACCTGGCCGACCGGCGGTTGGCCGGTGCGAATGCTGCGGTGAGTGTCGGCTTGCCGGATGGCAGGACGGCGACCGGGAAGGTCACCGGGACGCGGACCAAGGTCGACGAGAGCAGCGGCAGCGGCAGCAATGGCAGCACTGGCGGCGGCAATGGCGGCGACGGTTCGACCGCCACCACGAAGCTCGTGGTCACCGTTGCCTTCGACGACCCGAACGCGTCGGCCGGGCTGGACCAGGCTTCGGTCGAGGTCGCCTTCACCGCCGACAAGCGCGAACAGGTGCTGACCGTGCCGGTATCCGCGCTGCTTACGCTCGCCGAGGGCGGCTACGGGGTGCAGCTGATCGAGGGCGCCGGCACCCGGGTGATCGCGGTGACCACCGGCATGTTCGCGAGCGGCCGGGTCGAGGTTTCCGGCGCCGGTCTCGCCGAGGGCACGACCGTGGGGATGCCGACATGACCGCGGTGGTCGAACTCGACGGCGTGACCAAGGCGTACCCGGGCGGGGTGATCGCGGTACGCGACGTCTCCGTGTCGGTCGAACACGGCGAACTGGCGGCCATCGTGGGCCCGTCCGGCTCCGGCAAGTCCACCATGCTGCACCTGATCGGCACGCTGGACCGGCCCTCGGCCGGGATCGTCCGCATCGACGGCCACGACGTCGCCGCGCTCTCCGATCGCAAGGTGTCCGCCCTGCGTGCCCGCCGGATCGGCTTCGTGTTCCAGCAGTTCCACCTTGCGTCCGGGCGGACCGCGTGGGACAACGTCGCGGATGGCCTGCTGTACATGGGCATCGCGCACCACGAGCGCCGAGCCCGGGCACGCGCCGCCCTGGACCGGGTCGACCTGGCGGATCGGCTCGACCACCTGCCGCACGAACTCTCCGGCGGCCAGCGGCAACGCGTGGCCATCGCACGCGCGTTGGCGGGCGAGCCGGCCCTACTGCTGGCCGACGAGCCCACCGGCAACCTGGACAGCGCCGCCGGGGCGGCGGTGCTGGCCCTGCTCCGGGACCTGCACGCGGGCGGCACCACGGTCCTGGTGATCACCCACGACCGGGACATCGCTGCTGCGTTGCCTCGACAGATCACCATGCGCGACGGCGAGGTGGTCCGATGAGCACGCCCCCGAATCCGGCCCGACTACGCCCGCGCGACGTCCTGCGGGTCGGCGGCGCGGGCCTGCGCACCCGGCCCACCCGAGTGTTCATGTCCGCGCTCGGCATCGCGATCGGGATCGCCGCGATGATCGCGGTGGTCGGCATCTCCTCGTCCAGCCGGGCCGACCTGGACCGGCGCCTCGCCGAACTGGGCACCAACCTGCTCACCGTCGGCCCGGGCAACAGCCTGACCGGCGGCGAGGTGACCCTGCCCATCGAGTCGGTCGCGATGATCTCCCGGATCGGACCGGTCGAGCAGGTCGCGGCGACGGGCAAGGTCACCGACGCCAAGGTCTACCGCAACGACCGGATCCCGGCCGCTCAGACCGGCGGCATCGCGGTGCTCGCCGCGTACGCGAACCTGCCGGCCGCGGTGGGCGCGACCGTGGCCGACGGGGTCTGGTTCAACGGGGCGACCGAGCGGTATCCGACGGTGGTCCTGGGTTCGGCCGCGGCCCGGCGGCTGGGCATCGCGACGGCGGGGGAGGGCGTACAGGTCCACCTCGGCGGCCGCTCGTTCACCGTCCTCGGCATCCTCGCCCCGGTGCCGCTGGCCCCCGAACTGGACGGCGCGGCCCTGGTCGGCCGGCCCGCCGCGCAGACCTGGCTCGGCTTCGACGGCCACCCGACGACGGTGTACACCCGCTCCGCCGACTCGGCCGTCGACGCCGTGCGCGTGGTGCTCCCGGCGACCGCCAACCCGAAGGCGCCCAACGAGGTCAAGGTCTCGCGCCCCTCGGACGCCCTGGCCGCCCGCCGGGCCACCGACGAGGCCCTCACCGGCCTGCTCCTGGGCCTGGGCGGGGTCGCCCTGCTGGTCGGCGGCGTCGGCGTCGCCAACACCATGGTGATCACCGTCCTGGAACGCCGCGCCGAGATCGGCCTGCGCCGCTCGCTCGGCGCCACCCGAGGCCAGATCCGACTCCAGTTCCTCGCCGAGTCGTTGCTGCTGTCCGCCCTCGGCGGCCTCGGCGGCGTCCTGATCGGCATCACCGTCACCACCGCCTACGCGACCACCCGCTCCTGGACCACCGTCGTCCCCGCCTGGTCCACCACCGGCGCCCTCGCCGCCACCCTGTTCATCGGCGCCATCGCCAGCCTCTACCCGGCCATCCGCGCCGCCCGCCTGTCCCCCACGGAGGCCCTGGCCACCACCTGACCCGCAAAGCATCAGGGGCCGTATCGGATCGCTCCGACACGGCCCCTGACGGCAGTCGGGGCGGCGGAACCCGCCGTCGCGGTGTTCAGACTGTGGTGCCTGCCGTGTGCGCGGTGAAGCGGGACCAGGCGGTGGGCGAGAGGGCGAGGGGCTGGATCCGTACGTCCTTGGAGTCTCGAACACGAACCACCTCAGGGTCTACGACGACCTCGACGCAGTTGCCGCCCCCTGTGCCGCTGTAGCTGCTCTTGAACCACTCCGCATTAGTGGCGGTCATAGCGCTCCCCGCAGTTGCTCAAGCAGGTCAATGGAAGCTTCCAGGCCGAGAGCCTGCGAGCGCATCTTCCCATAGCGCTGGAGAAGCCCGCTGATGTGCTCGGTGCGGGTGACGAGTGCACTGTGATCGTGCCCCTCGAAATAACCGAACCACTGGTTACCAGCCATTTCTGCAAGGTACAAGGCGCCGTCGAGCCCTGCGTGATCCTTCCGGCGCAGAGGCATGATCTGAACTTCCACGTTTCGGAGTTGTGCGCACGCGATCACGTGATCGATGAGGTCACGAGTGGTATCGACGCCTCCCGTTTGACGCTCGATGAGCGATTGCTCGACGACGAACCCGAACGCGGTGTTGCCCTTCTCCTTCAGCAATCGCTGACGTTCCAGCCGTGCAGCGACCTGAACTTCGAGTTGGTCGTCCGTCAAGGGCGGAAGTCGACTGCCACACACAGCGCGAACGTAGCTTTCGGGTTGGAGCAGTCCTGGCACTACGCGGCACTCGTATGCGTACAGCGATACCGCGTCCTCCTCGATCTCCGCCCACTGCCGGAACCACGAGGCCAACCCCGGCTTCCGGGTCAGACTCTTCGCCGCTGCCTTCAGTACACGCCCCGCAGTCGCTCCGAGCGCGGCTTCGGAGCGAGTCACGAGGTCCCTCGGCGGGAAGCGTTTGCCCTGTTCGATCTTGGCGATGTAGTGGGCCGAGTAGTCCACGAGTGGCGCGAACTCCTCTTGCGTCAAACCAGCTTCGTCTCGGAGAGCCTTGAGGACCACGCCGAACGTCTTGAGACTGTCCGACAACTCGGGCTCACCGCACCTACCGCCGTTGTCCGCCGTCATTCCTGCCGCCTTCCGTCCCCGTGCCCCGGCAACAGAGTTCATTGTCACCATCCGTCACCGGACCGGTCCATACCGTCAACCAGTACAGATCGGGCTGTACTGGTGCGGTCCCTGTTCGTGACATCGCCGAGCTGCGACATCTGGGTCATGACATTTCCGCTTACGCAAGTCAGCGCCACCGCGCACGTGTTCACGCAGCGTTTCGCGGCGACCGGCAGCGGCGCACGCCGCGCCCGCCGTCTGGCCACGCATCAACTGGCAGTCTGGGGCATCCCGTACGGCAGTCGGGTTTCCGACTCGGTGGCCTTGATCGTCGGAGAACTCGCGGCAAACGCCGTGCTGCACGGCTGTGTTCCGGACACCGAGTTCGCTCTGCGGCTGGTCTACGACAGGGCGACGGGTGTCGTTCGGGTCGAGGTGGCCGACGCTCACCCTGGACGACCGGTGAGCACGTCGCAGCCGGCCGCGGACGCCGAGAGCGGTCGGGGGTTGGTCCTGGTCGGTTGCGTTGCGACCAGTTGGGGGGTGATCGCCGGGTCAGGGGCGGGGAAGGTCGTGTACGCGGAATTGAGTACTCACCACGAGGAACAGCGAGGGCCTCGATGATGGGGTGGCTCGGCGACCCCGTCGGCTGTTGATTCGCTCGGCGAGGAGACGGTCCGCAGGGTTGCTTCGCCCGGCCCGAGGCTCGAAGCGCAGGCTTCGGGCGGCGGGCGTCGAGGATCGAGATCCGAGCGACTTTGATCGTGAACCACGAAAGACGATGCCATGGCTTGTGAAGACTTTAACGCCGCCCAGCGCCCGCAAGTGCCCCCAATGGCCAATCCGGGTTACGGCAAACGGTCACTGCCGGCGGGCCTGGTTGCTGTACAGCAGGATCTGCGCCGGCGCTGTTACGAGGTCAGGCTCTTGCGGCGTGCCCGCATGTAGGTCCCGGCCGAACTGCTTCCTCCCCGACCGCCGGATGGAATGTACGCGGTTCGGGCATCTTCCTTGGTCAGAGGTGCAGGCCAGGAGAATGAAGTACCGTCAGTGCTCCGAGGGGACGGACAGGAGGAGCGCGGTGTCGTATGAGCCCAAGCTCGCTGCGGCTCTTTCCGGTGCCACGTTGCGGCAGCTGTCCCACTGGCGGCGTGCTTTGGGCACCAAGGATGCGCTCTTGGTACCGGAAATTTCTGACTCGCGCCCAATCCTGTACTCCTTTCGTGACGTTATGGCGCTCCGGGCCTGCGTGAAGCTCCGCAAGGAGACATCGCTGCAGAAGATCCGTAGGGCGGTGGGCACGCTCCGCGGTGATCTGGGGGAACGCGAGCATCTGTCGTCTTACGCGCTGGTAGCGGATGCGGACACGATCTACCTTGCGGAACAGGAGCAAGCAGTTGACCTGATCCGGGGCGGGAACTTGGTCATCCACCAGCTGGTGGATGTCCTCGCCCCTTTCTACAAGGACGGCCGGCACATCCCGGACCTGCTGAATCCACGCGACCACGTTGCGGTGGACGCTGCAGTGCGTGGCGGCGAGCCAGTCATCCACGGCACCCGCATTCCGGCGGCGGAGGTGGCTGCTCTGGTACGAGACGGTGTACCCACGGACCGGATCGGTGATTTCTACCCGGGGGTCACTGCCGCAGCTGCGCGCGACGCGGTTGACTTCAGCGACTACGTGGACAGCTACGACGGACCCCGGCAGGTCGTGGCTTGAAGCTGCTGCTGGATGAGAACGTCCCCCGGCCTATGGCCCAGATCGTGCGCATCCTGTTGGCAGCGCACCAGGTCGTGCACGTCCACGATTTGGACGGTTGGGTCGGCACGAAGGACATCGAGCTGTACGCGAAGGCCAAGGCGGCGGGGTTCAATGCGATCATCACTAATGATGTGAAGCAGCTGAACCGCGCCTTGGAGGTCGCTGCGATCGCGGAGTCGGGGCTTCACCGAATCCAGTACCGCCAGAACAACAAGCACGGCGGCCTGGTCGGTCTCGGGACCGCGATAGCCACTGTGTGTGCGGCGCTGCCGCACGCGATCGCCGAGCTTGAAGCCGCGGACGGACAGCGCTTGGTGTCGTTGACGGCTGTTGATCCCTCACGTCACAACCGCGTGCAGGTCACCGATCCGAATGCGTCGCCCCCGAAGCACTGGCCCGCCTGACGGACGCTGACGTAGGGGCGGTCTGGAGTGCCGTACGCGACAACGGTGGTACTCATCTCAGGCCGGAGCTGTAGCTATGACGGGCGTCGAGGCTTGGTGGCGGGCGCGGATGCCCGCGTCGAGGGTGGCACGGCGTGATCGATGTAATGGTTCGCTGTCCCTGCTGCCTCCGGTCCGTGCCATGTGGGCTCCGCAGGGTCGCACCTCGATCCTGCGGGTGTGGATGGGGAAACGGCCGAAGACCTCGCTGGTCGGCCGGTGCTGTTCCGCGTCGTCCAGTTTTGCCGACTGCCTCGCCACACGTTCGACTTCATCGCCGACGCTGGGATCCGACCTTGGTCGCGGACCTGCGCAGTCGCTTGGCCAGCGCCTTGTTCCGGGCCCTCAGGTGTCGCCCCGCCGCTTCCAGGACGGCGCCGGTGGCGGGGTGGTCGCAGCGCCATAGCTCGTCGGCGGTTTGTTCCAGGAGCGGCAGCACCAGGTGCCCTTCCTGGTCAAGGAATTCGGCGAATGCCTCGTCGGCGACGCCGAGCGGACCCGACAGATGATCGACGAGCCACCAGAGTTGGAGTTCCGGGCCGTGCCCCTCGGGGACCTCACCGTGGCCGACCAGCGTGATCGCCGCGACCTGGGCGCAGCCGGGGACCTCGGAGGCTGCGGCTTTGCGCAGGACCATGAGCGCTCTGGGATCGTCGAGTTCCGCCAGCACCGCTGCCGCGCTCAGCCGACGCAGGGCCGCGTCGGCTGTCAACCCGGCGCAGGAGTCGACGAGTTGGACTGCGGCCGGGCCCTGGCCTCGGTGGCTGATCCAGCCGGCGATCTCGACGCGGGCCGCGTCCTGGTCGTAGTCGAGCAGGGCGTCCAGCAGGGTCGGGGCGTCGACGTCGGCCAGCTCACCGATCAGTGGAGCGGGGATTCCCTCGGCGAGCAGGTATTCGCGTATGCCGTGGCGTCCCAGCGGGGTCAGCCTGAGTCGGCTCCCAGGCAGCGGAGTGTCATCGCCACCTTCGGTGACTCCCCTGACGCCGAGGATGTCCACGACGATGTTGCCGGGCTCCCGGGACGCCTGCGGGCCCTCTTCCACCTCCGCCGCCCGGTACTCGGCGAGGACCACGGCCGCGTGCTCAAGGGTCTGCACAAGGAGTAGTTCGACCAATCGTGCTTCCTGCTCGGGGAGGCCGTCGCGGAGTGCGCCGACGAGCAGCGCTGTGTCCAGCCATTCGCCCTCGGGAACCTCGTAGAGAGCCCGCAGCACGGCCGCAGCCAAGCCTTCGCCGTCCTCGCGCCGCATGCCCAGCACCGCCAACAGCACCGGGGGCAGGCCGAGGTTTTCGAGGTCGTTCAGGGTGTCGAGTTCGTCCTCGAGCGACGTGCACCAAAGCTCCAGGACTCCTTCGTCTCCCGCCGTTGCGGGCAGCCCGGTACCGGGCCGTGCGGTGCCCGCGCCGATCTTCACCAGGTCCGCGTACAGGGCGAGCCGCCAGGGGTCGTCCAGGCACGGCAGGTCACCGGAGCTGCGCAGACGTCCCAGCCGCTGCTCACGCTCCGCCGGCCCGAGTGCGCTCAACTCGTCGTCCTGGGTCCACAGGTCGAGTTCCTGGACGGCCCGACGGCCGAGTGCGGGCTTGAGCACGTCCCGGGACGTGACGGCTCGTCCGTCCCGGCACCAGTGGGCCAGGCGGAGCGCCGAGGCGATCAGTGGCACTCGCCGTGCGGCGGCGGCCAGTTCCGTGCGCGGTGCCAGGGAGACAGGGCGCACCGCGACGAACTCCATATCGAGATCCTCGTCGTCGTGCATCTCTCCGCAGGAGCAGCGCTGCCCTCCGGGGGCGGTCCCGGCCGACCTGGATACCGGAGTGCCCGTGGGCGGCCGCGGCTCCAGCGTGGCCAGCTGCCGGTCCAAGGCGTCGCGGTCGAAGGCAGCGGGGTCGAACCCCTCAGCGCACAGGGTTTCGACAAGCTCGGTCCACGGCTCGGGGGCCGGCGTGGAGCGGTCCGCGACGGCGTCGAGTACGGCCTGCAGTCCCCCGGCACCGCCGGTGTCCTCGGCGTAGGGCATTGCGCGACGTCCACCCGTGCAGTGGACGTGCCTGTTGCCGGTGGACGCAGGGAGGATCTTCTCCAGGGTGACCAGGTGTCGCCAGTCATCGCCGAAGTCGTAGGTGTACTCCAGCCGCCCGCCCTCGTAGGGCAGCAACTCGGCCACGGACACGGACTCCTCGTCGAAGTCGTGGCCCGGATCGCACTCCAACGGTGCGCCGAAGTCGACGAATCGGCGACCGGAGTGGGGTTCGGCGAAGGCATGCAGGTGCGAGCCGTCCCAGCCGAAGCAAACCTGGACGATGTCGTGCAGGCAGCCGAGCGAGGTGTCGGCGGGCAGGGTGATCCGGCGCCAGATCGGCGGACCGGTGTCTCGCAGGGCGATCTTCAGCTGGTACGTGGGCACGGGCTCGGAGGTCACAGCGAAGATTCCCTTGAGGCGGAGACGGATTCCGGAACCCGTGCGGGGGCCGTAGCCGGGCATGCGCCGCGACTGTCCGCAGTGGGTACCGGCGCCATCTTCTCGCACTGCCCAAAGTGGACGAAGCCGCTTTTGACACTTCCTGTCCACCTGTGCAGATAGCCTTGGCCTGCCGGGGGTATGCGCGATTTCGCGTCGTCTCGAACAGCTGTGGAGCGGTGCCAGGAGTGGGTGCGGTGACGAAGATCTACCCGTTGGCAGAACCCGCGACCCCACGCCCGTCCGAATCCGGCGGGCAGACCGCGGCCGAGTCGAGGACTGTGGACCGGGACCGACTGCTCGCTGTGCTGCCCGAACTCGCTGCGGGCGAGGCGGTGTTCCTTCCCGCAGATCCGCCCCGGTCGGGACGGGTGGCGTTCTGGACGCCCGACGGCGAGTCGCCGGTGCTCGGGGTGGAACCCGAGGAAATCACCGTGGTGCGCCCGCACGGCTCGTCCGTGAGCCGGGCCCGGGTGCCCGCCGTGCTGCTGCCGGTGGAGCAGGCGCTGCCGCTGCTGACCCGCTGCCGAGCCTTCGGCGCGGAGCGGGGCGGGGCAGTGTCGGCCGGCATCGCGTTCTGGGCTGCGGCGGCCCTGCACGGTCTGGGCCTGCTGGCCCGGGGCAGGGTGCTGCCCGGGGTGTCGTCAGAGGGCTTCGACGCGTGGCGGGTCGGCCCGCTGGACGTCGAGGACCACGAGCAGCTGGGTGCCCTGGCCGCGGCCATGCCTGCCGAGGCCCGCGCGGTCGCGGTTCCCGGCCTCTCCCCCCTTGCCCTTCCGGTGGCCGAGCCGTTGCTACGAGGCTTCCTGGACGCCGTGGCCGATTCCCTCATGCGGCCTCCCGCCGCCCGCCACGTGGCCGGCGGACCGGCATTCGCGGTCCGAGCGCCGCAGTCCGTGCCTCGGCAGCGCGCCTGGGCGGCGGAGGTCGCTGCCGGCCGGGACACGGGTCTGGCGGTGTCTCTGCGGCTGCAACTGAGCGGTCTCGACTCCTTCCGGGCTGTGGTCCAACTACGCAGCCTGGCCGATCCCACCGTGCTCGCCGACGCCGCGGACTTGTGGTCCGGGAGGGCCTTCGCCCCTGAACTGTTCGGCCCACGGGCTCAGGTGGACACATTGTTGACGCTGCGTCGAGCCGCACGCGCCTGGTCCCCGGCCGCGCGGCTGCTGGAGGCGGCTGTCCCGACCGGCATCGAGCTGTCCGACGAGGAGGCCCAGGCGTTGCTGGGCGAGGCAGCCGAGAGCCTTTCCGCAGCCGGGGTCGCCGTGCACTGGCCCAAGGAGTTGGTACGCGAACTGACCGCCACCGGGGTCCTGGAACCCGCGCGCCGCAGGGGGACGCAGTCCTCGGCCGAGTCCTTCCTGTCCTCCGGCGGGTTGACGGAATTCCGCTGGCAGATCGCGCTCGGAGACCGGGAACTCACCGAGGAGGAGCTGGAACGGCTGGTCCGGGCCCACCGGCCGATCGTGCGGCTGCGTGACCAGTGGGTGGTCGTGGACCCGGAGTTGGTCCGCCGGCTGCGACGGGCCGCGCAGTCCGGGACACCGTCGCTGACCGCGATCGACGCTCTGGGCGCCGTGCTGACCGGCAGCGTCGAAGTGGACGGCGAACAGGTGGAGGTCACCGCGAGCGGCGTACTGGAAGATCTGCGCTCCAGAATCGCCGCCCCCGAGGCCCGCGCCGCGCGCGAGCCCCAAGGGCCACCGAAGGCCCTGGTCGCGACCCTGCGCGACTATCAGCTGCGTGGCCTGAACTGGCTGCACCGGATGACCTCGCTCGGGCTCGGCGGCTGCCTCGCCGACGACATGGGCCTGGGTAAGACCGTCACCCTGATCGCACTCCACCTGCGCCGCCAGGAACGAAAGGCCACCGCCGGCCCGACCCTGGTGGTTTGTCCCGCCTCACTGCTCGGCAACTGGGAGCGTGAGATCCGGCGCTTCGCACCGGCCACTTCGGTACGCCGCTTCCATGGCCCCGGCCGCGACCTGGAGGGGCTCGACACGGGAGCCGATGGCGGCTTCGTCCTGACCACCTACGGGACCATGCGCCGAGACACCGAACGCCTCGCGGAGCAGCCCTGGGGCCTGCTCGTCGCCGACGAGGCGCAGCATGTCAAGAACCCGTACGCGCACACCGCCCAGGCGCTGCGCAAGATCCCCTCGCGGACTCGGGTCGCGCTGACCGGCACCCCGGTCGAGAACAACCTGTCCGAACTGTGGGCACTGCTCGACTGGACCACCCCCGGCCTGCTCGGCACGCTCACCTCCTTCCGTGACCGCTACGCCAAGGCCGTCGAGGGTGACCGTGACGAGCAGGCCGCCCGGCGGCTGGCCGCGTTGGTACGTCCCTTCCTGCTGCGCCGGCGCAAGTCCGACCCCGGTATCGCGCCCGAACTACCGCCCAAAACCGAGACTGATCAGCCGGTGTCATTGACGAAGGAACAGGTCTCGCTGTACGAGGCATTGGTACGCGAACTCATGGCCGAGATCGAGGAGAAGCAGGGCATCGCCCGGCGCGGCTTGGTGATGAAGCTGCTCACCGGCCTCAAACAGGTTTGTAACCACCCCGCGCAGTTCCTGAAGGAAGGTGCCGGGACGAAGTTGCCGGGCCGCTCCGGAAAACTGGAACTGCTGGACGAACTCCTGGACACCGTCCTGGCCGAGGAGGAATCGGCTCTGGTTTTCACCCAGTACGTGGCCATGGGCAGGCTCATCGAGCGGCACCTGGCCGACCGCGGCGTGGACACCCTCTTCCTACACGGAGGCACCACGGTCAAACGCCGTCAGGACATGGTCGACGCCTTCCAGGCCGGCGAGAAAAAGGTGTTCCTGCTGTCCCTCAAAGCCGCCGGGACGGGCCTGAACCTGACCCGAGCCGGACACGTCGTCCACTACGACCGCTGGTGGAACCCGGCGGTGGAGGACCAAGCCACCGACCGCGCCTACCGGATCGGACAGACCCAGCCGGTACAGGTGCACAAACTGATCGCCGAGGGGACCGTGGAGGACCGGGTCGCCGAGATGCTGCGGCACAAGCGCGAACTGGCCGACTCGGTGCTGGCTTCGGGCGAGGCGGCATTCAGCGAACTGAGCGACAGTGAACTGGCCGAATTGGTCACGCTGCGAAGGACGGGACGATGACCAGGCACACCCGGTCGCACCGGGAAGTCGCCCGCACATTCGAGGCACTCCCTCCGACCAAGGGCAGCCGAGCGCCCTTCGCCGAGTCCTGGTGGGGCCGCGAATGGCTGCGCGCCCTGGAGGAGTCCTCGCTGGACTCCGGCCGCCTGCAGCGCGGCCGGACCTACGCGCGTGGCGGAGCGGTGGGCCAGGTCACCGTCGCCCAAGGTTCGGCCGCCGCTTCGGTACAGGGCAGCCGCCGCACCCCGTACCGCTCCACGGTCCGGGTCGAGCAGTTGACCGACCGACAGTGGGACCAGCTGCTCGACATGATCGCCGAGCGGGCCGCCAACATCGCCGCTCTGTTGGACGGCGAGATGCCCGCCGGGCTCGCCGATGACGCCGTGGCCGCCGGTGTCCCGCTGCTGCCCGGTCCCAGGGACCTCGACCCCGAGTGCAGTTGCCCCGACTGGGGTTACCCCTGTAAACACGCCGCCGCGCTCTGCTATCAGGTTGCCCGACTGCTGGACCGCGATCCATTCGTGCTGCTGCTCCTGCGGGGGCGCGGCGAGCGGGAGTTGATGGACGAGCTCAGCCGTCGCAACACCGCTCGCGCAGCCGCCGAAGCCGCCGAAGCCGCAGCGTACGCGGCGACCACAGGCACAGCCCCGGTCGCGCCCCCGGCTCCGGCCGGCGACCCCGCTGGGCCCGCCTTCGCTTCCCACGCCGAACTGCCGCCCCTGCCCGCACCGCCGCGGCTACCCGAACGACCCGGCCGAGGCCCCGCACTGGTGGACTCGGCCCTCCCGGAACCCGGTGTCGACCCCGCCGCGCTCGAACTGCTCGCCGCCGACGCCGCGACGCGCGCCCACCACCTGCTCGCCGGAGCCCTCGGCGAGCGGCACGCCGACACCGCCCCGCCCGTCCCCCTCAGCGAATGGCAGGACGCCGTCCGCCTCGCAGTCGCCCACCCCACGACGGAGGTCCTCACCCGGATCTCCTCGAACTGCGGTCGCACCCCCGGCGAGCTCACCCTCGCCACCCACGCGTGGCGGCACGGCGGGGCGGCATCCCTGGACGTGCTGGAGAACGCCTGGACACCACCAACCCCCCGCCTGGAGCGCGACCGCAAGGCGCTGCGCGCGGACTGGCCGGACGACAAACCACCCCGACTCCGCGCCTGGCGCAACCGCTGGACCGTAGAGGGGCGAGACGCCCAACTCCGGCTGGGCCAGGACGGACTGTGGTACCCGTACACCAAGTCCCGAGGCACCTGGTGGCCGGCGGGCCCACCGGACGCAGACCCCGCCGTCGTCCTGACCGCCCTCCTCGAACCACGACGCCCTGCTCTCGGAGCCCAGACACCCGCAACACCCGAGGCGGACCGCCCACCCCGCACGGGGGCGCCGGTTTGGTAGAGACCGGCATCCCTGCAACGGGGGCTACGGAAATCCTCCACGTTACGCATGGCGTTCGACGTCGGCAGTCGGAGTAGTTGCTGTAACTTCGTGCCGGCAACGCGCCAGAGGCCCTACCGGATTTCTCCGATAGGGCCTCTGACCTGCTGGTCGGGGTGGCGGGATTTGAACCCACGGCCTCTTCGTCCCGAATCATGCGCGGGGTGGTTGGTGGAGTCATCTGCGCAGGTCAGAGGTGGTGCCAGGTTCGTTGAGGGTCACTGCTGGCGGCCCTGGTTGCTGTACTTTGCTGCTGTACAGCAGGGCCTGAATCGGTTTTCGGCGGCGACTTGGTTCTCGATGCTGCATCACGTGTAGTCGGCCGAAGCACAGGACCGGCTCTTGGTACGCCTGCATGCTCTCCTGCGTCCCGGAGCGGCATTGCTGCATCGATTCCATCAACAGCGAACCGATCCGTCGCGGCCACGTCCATGACACGTTCGTTCCTGTCGGCCCGGCTGCGTTCAGCTGTCAGCTCGAAGAAGCGGGGCTCGCGGACGTGACCGTGACCAAGGCGAACGGGTACCAGTTCCGGTGTCTGCGAAAAACCACGTGACTCGTGACAGCACCGGGAGGAACCGTACGTCGCCGCGAGCCGGGGCCTACCCACTGGTCTCGGGCATCCCGCGGTGGGGCGCTGTCGTCAACCAAGGTGCTGCCCGTGTGTCGTCGGGGTGCTCGGCGATGACGGAACGAGCGCCCCACGCCAGTGTTGAATCGATGACACCCGTCCGTCCTAGGACAAACGAACCCCGGGCACCGAGCGATATGCTCGACCGTCCGCCTAGTACGGCCGACTCGTCGTGGAGTCCGCACACGTTCGCTGCCCCTGATCGTGCGCATCCGGGAGCACGTGACTTACAACCCTCTTCCCGAATGCTCCGAAGCAGGGTTACGCCTGTGTCGCCCACTTGTTGGCGAAGTGCTCCATCTGCTCGAGGACCAATTCGATAGCGTTGGGGGCGTCCTCTGGCGGGTAGCCGCGCCGAGCGAGGAGGCGCTTGATGGTCGTGCGGAGCTTCGCGCGGACGGGTTCGCGAGAGATCCAGTCGGGCTTGAGCTGTTGGCGGATCTGGGTGACGAGGTCGCGGGCGATACCAGCGAGGATTTCGTCACTCATCAGGTCGCGGGCGCTGCCCAGATCGGCGACGGCATCGTAGAAGGCGAGTTCGTCGTTGCTGAGCTTGGGGTCGAACCTCTCGCCGCGCTTCGCGTCTTCCGCAATCTGCTTTGCCATCTCGACCAGTTGGGCGATGATTTCCGCACTGGTGAGCTGTTGCCTCATGTACTTGACCATCAGGTCTTGGAGGCGATTGGAAAAGGTCATCTGGCGGACGATGTTGTAACGGGTGACCTCGCGCATCTTCTGCTCGACGAGTCGGCGCAGAGCTTCGGCGGCCAAGTGCGGAGTTTCGCTGCCCTGGAGCTGGGCGACGAAGGCATCGTTGAGATGGGTGAGGTCGGCGGTTTCCAGTCCAGCCTCAGCGAAGAGGTCGGTGACACCGCCCGTCTCGACGACAGCGGAGGTGAGCTGGGAGAGGTACAGCGCGATGTCGCGGGCGATGGGCAGGCCGCGGGCTTCGCGGTCCATCGCGTCGAGCTTCGCCATGTAAGCACGAACCTCGACGAGGAACTGGATGTCGCGCTTCCACTGGGGGTGGTCGGGGAAGCGTGAGCCGATGTCGGAGGAGGAGCCGGCGAGTGCGAAGAACCGCTCCAGCCGGTGGGCGTGCTCCCGGAAGCGACGGCTGATGGTGTCGTTGCGGTTGTCGAGTTCCTCGGGGTTGTTACCCGGGGTGCGTGGGTCGCGTAGGTGGTTGGCTGTGCGCAAGGCGGCTTCGATGAATGCCCGTTGGGACGGCTTGGCCAGCAGCGCGCGCCAGTCCCAGCCGGTGAGGATGTTGTCGAGGATGTCGTACTCGTTGCGCAGCTCGTCGAGCGCCCGGTCAATGTCCTGGCCGAGGGTGCGATCAGCCTGGTCGTCAGTGGAGTACTCGGCGATGGCCCGCTGGAGGTTCTCCGTGAGGGGGGCATAGCCGACAAGGAGGCCGTCCTCCTTGTTGCGGAAGCGGCGATTGACACGGGCCAAGGCCTGCATCAGGTTGGCGCCCTTGAGGGGGCGGTCCAGGTACATGGTGTGGATCGGCGGGGCGTCGAAGCCGGTCAGGAGCATGTTGTTGACGATGAGAAGTTCGAGCTCGTCGTCGGGGTCCTTGGACCGGTTGATGACAGCCTTGCGCTGGGAGTCGCGTAGGGCGTGGGCGCGGAGGTGTTCGGGGTCCTTACGCGAGTCCGAGGAAAAGACGATCCTCATAGCGCCCTTGTCGACCTCGTCGCTGTGCCACTCGGGGCGCAGCTCCTTGAGGGCGTCGTAGACGCGGACGCAGATGTCGCGGGTGGCGCACACAATCATTGCCTTGCCAGCCGCCCCTCCGGGCTTCTTGGAGACGCCAACGAACGGCTTCATGCGTTCGCGGCGGGCCTCCCAGTGCTCCACGAGATCGGCGGCGAGGTCACGTATCCGGGCCGGAGCGCCGTACATAGCGTTCATAGTGGCCACGGCCTGCTCGATCCGGCGGCGCTCCGAGTCGTCGAGGCCCTCGGTGATCTGGTCGGCCTCTTCGTCGATCTTCGTGGGGTCGACGTCCTTGTCGAGGACCAGCTGCACGACACGGCTCTCGTGGTAGACCTTTACGGTCGCGCCGTCGTCGGCGGCTCGCTTGAGGTCGTAGATGTCGATGTAGTCTCCGAAGACCTCGCGAGTGTTGCGGTCGGCCTCGGTGATCGGGGTGCCGGTGAAGGCGAGGAGCGTGGCGTGCGGGAGGGCGTCGCGCAGGTGGCGGGCGTAACCGTTGAGGTTGTCGTAGTGGCTGCGGTGGGCCTCGTCGACCACGACGATAATGTTGCGTCGCTCGGAGAGGAGCGGGTGATCGGCGCCCGACTCCTTCTCCGCTTTGGTCTTCCCGAACTTCTGCAGAGTGGTGAAGAGAATGCCGCCGGTGCGCTTCGCGGCGAGCTCCTCACGGAGTTCAGCGCGGGTGAGGACTTGGCGGGGTGTTTCCGGGAGGATTTCGCTCTCCTGGAATGTGGAGAAGAGCTGGTCGTCGAGGTCGTTGCGGTCGGTGATAACGACGACGGTGGGGTTGTTCAGAGCGGGGTCGCGGGTAACGAGGTTGGTGGTGAGCACCATCTCCTCGGACTTGCCGGAGCCCTGGGTGTGCCAGACCACGCCGGCCTTACCGTCGGAGGCGGTGGCCTCGCGTACGGCATTGGCGGCGCGGGTGACGGCGAAGTACTGGTGAGGCTTGGCGATGCGCTTAATGTGCTTCGACGGGACAAAGTTGATGAAGGAGCGGAGCAGAGTGAGGAACCGCTCCTGGGTGAACAGTCCGTGCAAGGCCAGATTCTGTCCGGACTCGGCGAGACCGTCGGCGTCGAGGGTGTCAACGCGGGCACCGAACTCGTCGGTGTTCCATGGAGCGAAGTGCTCGTACGGGGTGAAGGGAGTGCCGTACTTCGCGGTGACGCCGTCGGACAGCAGCACGACGGCGTTGTAGCGGAAGGCAGTGGGAAGTTCCTGGGCGTAGTGCCTGATCTGCGTGTGTGCATTCTCGAGCGTGGCGCCCTCGTCGCCGGCACGCTTCAGTTCGAGTATGGCCAAGGGCAGGCCGTTGACGTACAGGACGAGGTCAAAGCGGCGGTTCTTTTCGCCGTCGATGACAGTGACTTGGCGGATGACTCGATAGGAGTTCGCGTTCGAAGAAGGATCTGTGTCGGTCAGATCGATGAGTCGGACGGTGGGGTTATGCTCGGCGCCGAACTCGTCGGTGTACGTGACGGAGCGGATGCCGGAGGTGAGGTAGCCGTGCGCGGTCCGGTTCTCCTCGTATGCGTCCTGAGAGGTTGGCGTCGCCGTGGTAGCGATGGCGTCGCGGACGGCGTCCGGGGGGAGGGCAGGGTTGAGGCGCTCGAGGGCCTCGCGCAGGTCGGGGTAGAGGATCAGGTCGTCCCAGGCAGCGCGGTGGCCCGAGCCGGGGGCGAACTCATTGCCGTTGCCAGGGAGCCAGGCAAGCTCGCCGAGCTCGCCGAGGGCGAGGTGCTCCCAGTCGATTTCGTAGGGGCGGAAGTTGGCGTCGTCGTGCGGTGTGTGCGTCATGCCTGGTCCTCGACAATCTTCTCGGCATCCTTCACACGGAGACGGCCCGACATGAGCTGGGGAAGAAGAGTGTCCCGGAGAGCAGCAAGGGTGCGGGACTCCGCACGAGCAGTAGCAGCCCTGCGAGCCATACTTTGGATCCGTTGTCCTGCGGTGCCGAACTGGCGTGGGTCCACAACTTCAGTCGCAAGCACCTCCGCAGGCCGAACCCTCTGATGGCTCTTCGAAGTGCCTGTGACCTTCGACGCAAGCTTTTCGATGAACCCTTTCTGCGCGACGACTGCCCACAGCTCGTGGGTGGACAGGTCTGCACGGGGACCGAGAACAAGGAATTCGGTTGAGGCGAGAGCAGGAATTCCAGATGTCGGCTCTACATCCCAAATTCGAGGGATATCTGGATTCAGCTTGGAGAGCAGCACTGCTGGAGCGAAAACCACGAACTTGCTGCTCTTGATGGACATCGGCGATACCCGCTCAGGGGATTTTCCCGCATCGAATGCAGGCAGGCTGTAGTGATCTACCCAGGCGTCTGCCATCTCCTGCGGAGCGGCCTGCTCTTTGCGTAGCGCACAAATCTCGTCAAGTCGAACACGCCTCTCCCAGCGGTCGCTAGAAGCGACAGCCAGTACCAGCTCTTCCATGGTGGAAGCGATGCGCTCGTTGACAGCGATCTTGTCATCCAGCGCCCCGAGGATGTCGACTACGCTGGCTTGCTGCGCCAGGGAAGGAAGTCTCAGCTTGAGCGAGTAAATGTCGCCCAAGCTAAGAAAATCGGCCATGTCGGTCTGCCCCTTAAGGGCATCGGCTTGTTTCCAAAAATCGACACTCTTGAACCAGTAGTACATATATCGTGGCTTCAGTGGGCCATTGGCGTCTGGCCGGAAATAGCACAACTGAGGGCTGTAAGCAAAGCGCGGTCCCTCGGCGGGCATGATAGCGACGCGCCCGACAGTCCCCTTAGTGGTTAGGACGATATCGCCAGGCATAGAGATTTTAAGCCCCATTACCTGTTCGCAAGCCTCGGAAACATAATCCTGGAACGATGACTCAATCTTGCCGTCCAGGACATCAGCGACCTTGAGAATAGGGAGTGGGTAGCGGTCCAAGTCGACAGAGCGTGGCCGACCGGCACCAATTTCGAGTAGGTTTTCGCCAACCAGTTCAGAGAGCTTGACTGTGCGTTCAGACATCGATTCGCTCCAGTTGCTTACGGATGACCTTTTCGAGGCATGAAGAATCCTCGAAGTGAACGAGGAGCTCCTTCGTCAGCCGGTCGATTTTCTCAGCGATGGGTTCGTCGTCGGTGTCGTCGGCCTCGACGGCGCCCACGTACCGCCCCGGAGTCAAGATGTACCCGTGGCTGCGTACCGTCTCCCGGTCGGCTGTGAAGCAGAACCCGGCTTCGTTCTCGTACGACCGGCCCTCCTCTTTCGCCGAGGCCGTGCCACGCCAAGCGTGATACGTATCCGCGATCTTGGCGAGGTCGTCCACGGTCAGTACGCGCTCCGTGCGGTCGACCATCTCACCCATGGTGCGGGTGTCGATGAAGAGGATCTCGCCGCGCCGATCTTCCAGGCGCTTCGCGCCCTGGGGCCCCTTGTCCTTCGCCAGGAACCACAGGCAGGCCGGGATCTGGGTCGTACGGAACAGCTGCGAGGGCAGCGCAATCATGCAGGTCACCAGGTCAGCCTCGATGAGCGCCTTGCGGATTTCGCCCTCACCGCTCTGTTGCGAGCTCATCGAGCCATTGGCCAGGACGATGCCTGCCGTCCCCTTCTCACCGAGCTTGCTGACGATGTGCTGAAGCCAGGCGTAGTTTGCGTTGGACTTCGGCGGAACGCCGTATTTCCACCTGGGGTCGGATTCTTTCCTCGCCCAGTCCTTGATGTTGAATGGAGGGTTGGCCATGACGTAGTCGGCCTTGAGGTCCGGGTGCTTGTCCTCAGCGAAGGTGTCGCCCCAGCGTGCGGCGAGGTCGCCATCGATGCCGTGGATGGCGAGGTTCATCTTGCCCAAGCGCCAGGTGCGCTCGTTGAGTTCCTGGCCGTATACCGCGATGTCGGACTTGTGAGTGCGGCCCCGGTGAGCCTCGATGAACTTGCCGGCCTGGACGAACATGCCGCCCGATCCACAGGCCGGGTCGTACACCCGGCCCTCGTACGGCTCCAGCACCTCGACCAAGAGCTGGACGACGCTTCGCGGGGTGTAGAACTCGCCGCCGCGCTTACCCTCAGCCCGCGCGAAGTTGCCGAGGAAGTACTCGTACACCTCGCCGAGGATGTCCTGGGCAGGCTTGTCGGAATGCCCGGTGAAGCGGGCGTCGCTAATGAGGTCGACGAGTTCGGCCAGGCGCTTCTGGTCGACGTTGTCCTGGTTGAAGATCTTGGGGAGGACGCCGGTCAGAGAGGCGTTCGCGCTCATGACGGCGGCCATCGCCTCGTTGAGGACTAGACCGATGCCATCGCTCTTTGCGCGGGCGGCGATGGAAGACCAGCGGGCGTCCTCGGGGACCCAGAAGACGTGGTGGCCGGTGTACTCGTCTTGGTCCTCCAAGAACTCCGCGATCTGTTCCTCGGAGATGCTTTCCTCTGCAAGTTCCTTCGCGAGGGCCTCACGGCGTTCGGTGAAGGCGTCAGAGACGTACTTGAGGAAGATCAGGCCGAGGACGAACTCCTTGTACTGGGCGGCGTCCATGGAGCCGCGCAGCTTGTCGGCGGCCTTCCAGAGGATGGCCTGGATCTCCTTGGGCGTGGAAGCGGTGAACAGTTCCGCCTGCGCCTCTACGGCTTTCTTCTGCCTGGGGGGCATGAGGTGCTGGTCTCCTTCAGCTCGTGGTCTTTGGGAGGTCGGGATTGAGGACGGTGAGGGTGCCGTCGGTGAGTCCGGCGGCAGTCAGCCGGTTCAGGTCCTCTAGGGCGGTGGCCTGATCGCGCAGGAGTGCGGCCCGTTGGGTGATCTCGGCGAGCAGCGTGTCGTAGCGGACCGCCTCTTCCGGGTCGAGGTCGGGAATGAGGATGTCCTCGATACGGCGAGCGGCCCGTACAGCTCCACTGGTACGGCGTTGCTGAGCGGCGGCCGTGCGAAGCAGCGCGGCCAGAACCCGAGGGCGCAGCGGTCGTTCGGCACCGGGACGGATGCGCAGGACGCGGGCGGGGAAGGTGACGACCGACAGGCCAATCTCATCGACATAAGCGCCGAAGCTGGGGTTGGCGGTGACGACGACGTCACCGGGCTCGGTGAACTCGGCGTGCTCGTAGACGGTCAGGAGCACGGTGCGGTCGATGCGGTGAGTGCCGGGAGGGGCTGTTCCCACGACTTCAGCTGGGGTGAGGACGTCATAGTGGCCGTCAGAGCGAATGTGCTCGGCGGCGATGCGGTGGCCGGGAAGGCGGCGCAGGCGACGGTCCTTGAGGAGACGGGTGACTGAGGTGCGCCGTATCTGTTGGTCGGCGGGGCGCAGTGCCGCGTGGGTGCGTAGTTCGCCGCGCAGGTCATGTAGGCGGCGGGCGCTGTTGGTTAGCTGGTTCAGGCGGACTTCTAGTTCGGAAATTTGCACAGGACGGTCGATGACGGCACGGGTGTAGCGGCTGGCTTGTGAGCGCTGTTGCGTTGTGAAAGCGATACCTGGCCGGTCCGCAAGGTTCCGAACGGGGAGAATGACGCCATGGCGGGGGTCATGATGGCTATCGCTGACCCAACCGGCGGCGCGCCACATGTGCACGTCCTCAGCGAGTACTTCGAGAGTTCGGTCAGTCAGGTCCTTCGACGAAAGATCGACGAGGAGGACGAGGCCCTGTCGCTTCCTGCGCGGGGTCCGGCAAAGCACCCACAGGGCGGTGCGATAACCGGGTCGGTAGTGCAGAACCCCGCCGGGGAGGTTGACCACGACCTTGATCAGGCCGGAAGCGACCAGAGCACGACGCAGTCGATCGGCATCGCCATGCGCGGGCAGGGCCTGCACGAGAGCCTCGGCGGGACCGAGGACAACAGCGCTGCAGTCCTCGCGGAGGAGATCAGTCAGCGCTTCCACGCGTTCCAATGTGGTCAGCGGGTTGCGGCCCTCGCCTGCCTCATAGGGAAGGACAGCGGCGATGATGTCCGGGTCAGCAAGGTCTTCGCTGGGTAGGTCGTTGCCTTCCCGGAGGTCGAGCTGGAACTCCATGATGTCGAGGACCAGCGCGCGTCGGCGGGACAGGCGCACGAGCGACGGCTCTGGCTCGCAGCCCAGGTACAGGTGCCCGGTGTCTGTGGTGTCCTCGGCGCGCAGCGCGGCGAGGAGGTCACCGGTTCGTAGATGCGGGATGCCGATGGTGCGACTGGCTTCCATCTCGCCGATGCCGCATAGGCGTGCGATGCACTGGGCCATCGCTTGGGTGACACAATCCGCGGCCAGGCTGTGAGCGCCCAGGCGGCGGCGTGCGTCGAGGACCCAGGTGAACGCCTCGGCTGGGGAGTAGGCGGCTTCGACGAGTTCGTCGGCCACCGCCTTGAGGTCGGCGAGACGCTCGCCCGCGTCAGCGGCTGCCTCGATCTCGCGAAGGAGGAAGGAGTCCTCCTCGTCGAAATAACGGGCGCGTACGACCAGCTCCGGCCAGTCGTCGTCGTCGAGCGGTTGGTTGTCCTGGTGGCGCAGGCAGATCAGCGCGGTCAGGACCTCGATGAGGATGGGGCCGGGCAGTACTTCGTTCCAGGCGGTAAGGGTGTGCAGGGCGAGTTCGGCGCGCAGGTGGCGGGCGTCTGCGTTGCCCCGGCCTGTGGCCAGAAGCCAGTCGAGAACCGCGCGGCCGTCGAACAGCGGGCGGGTGCCGTTTTGACGCACCGGCTGGGGGAAGTCGGGGTAGCGCCGAACCCAGGTAGTGACAACGGGACGTTTGACCTGGGCCAAGGCCCCGATTTCTGTGTACGTGATCTGCCAGGGCATCCGCTTAGGCAGGATGGGATCAGTCGCATGGTGCGCGATGGGCATCGGGGCTTGACCCCTTCCGGTTTCCGGTCCCCGTAACTCGTACAGGGCCTGCAGCCCCGGCGCCTCAGCCGGACTAGCAGAACTCTATCTTCGACAGTCTCCTATCTGTCCCCGAAGCTTTGATAACCGGGGTTATCAGAAATCTGAGCCACTGTGACCGCTTCTTATGCCACTTTGGTTTTGTCACGCCACGGCCTCACTGGGACGTGACGTCACTGCCCGGCTCTGGACCTCCGGCATTCCGCGACTTCAAGGAGCACGGTCATGAAGGTTCCCCCGATCGAGGCAGGCAGGGAAGCCGACGCGGACAGCGGAAAGAGCGACGCGATGGCGCGGCGGCCCCATCACGATGAACGAAATCGTGGAGGCCGCGCCCGCCCAGACTGTGGTGGAGCCGTCACCGCCGAGGCGGAGTAACCGAGGAGGCCGGGCTCCGCGAGCAGATCACACCGCTCGGCCCTTAACAAGGGCGAGTACTGCAAGGCCGGCCTCAACCAGGCGCGGACGAAGGTCTGGTGCGGCCCACGCTGCTCGCTTTCTAGCGGCGGACGCTCACGCGCCCGATTTGTCGCACTTCCCTGCCCCCAGCCGTGCGGCCCGAACGAGCCACCCACCCCTGCGCGCAGTGCGCGCACCCCGCACTCTGGAGGAAGCCTTGGCTCCCAGCACGTCCACGCGCACCCTGTACCGGCTCCGCGGCGTCGTCTCGACCATGGATGCGATGTTCGACGCCCTCGACATCGAACACCTCACGGAGATCGGTGCGAGCATTCATATTGCCGACACTTGGATGGGGACTCCGGCGTTTCTGATCACCGCCGGTTTGGAACTGGGCGAAGCCGAGTGGTGCGCCGAGTTCGCCCGCACCACAGGCGTTCGGGTCAGCGAGGAAGTGCGGCGCACAGCCGCACTGCTGCTCATCGCCGTCGACGAGGACGTGTACGCCATCGGCCGTGACCAGGGCTACCGGTTGATCCCCCGCCACCATAAGGACCAGCGGTTCGGCTTGTCATTCGCCATCCGTCAGATCGACCCGCTGCACATTCGCGGCCTCGTCTCCAACACCTTGGGCAGGGCCCGAACCGACATCGCCATTGTCCCAGGCGGCGCTTCGGCCCCCTCTCTCGGCATCCGTGATCACGCTCGCATCGTGCGCCGCTTGGGCGGGTATCTCGACGGCATCGAGCTCACGAGGGCCCGTAACGGGCGTGGCCAGGTATTTGCTGCGGATGGCGGCAGCGGGCTGCGCCTTCCCCTCGGCATTGAGCCTGGCGACCTGATCTCCGACATCCGTGAGATCGCCCGCGCCTGCCGCGACCGCTCGCCCCAGCCGGACCTGGAGTTCGTCGAACAGATCATGCCGGTCCAGGAGGCGGACACGCTCAGCGCGCTTGATCTGGCCCTGGACGAGGCGCTCGGCCTGCCCGCCCACGGCTTGGTCACCGACACCGTACCAATGGACCACCTGCACGATTTCGAGGTGGCGAGTGCCTGCCAAATGAAGATCAACAGCTCCGAGGCGTACCACTCCGACGGTTTCGAACTCGATTACGTCCTCGGGCGGGCCCGCGTCCAGCGGGCCGGACGGCGGCTGGAATCCCTCCGGCAGGGCACCGTCACGCTCTGCCGCCACCGGGGGACGCGTGCCCGAGCGTACGACGTTCTCGCGACCACCAATGTGCTGCGGTGGGTAGAGGCCGAAATCTCCCTCGGCTCTCGGCGGTTCTGCCTGATGGACGGCGAATGGTATGAGTTCGGCGCCGTATACATGGACGCCGTCCGGGCAGTCGTGGCACCGCTGTTCGTTGGCGTCACGGGGCTGAACCCACCGTCATGGGATCTCAGCAAGGATGAGGGCGCTTACAACCGCCACGCAGCATTGAAGCGGGACGGCTGGGTCTGCCTGGACCGCAAGAACGTGAAGAACCCATTCAACGCCACCAACCAGGTCGAGATTTGTGACCTGCTCACGCCGGACAACACGCTGATCTTTGTCAAGCGAGCGCATGGATCCGGCCCGCTCAGCCACCTGTTCAACCAGGCTCGGGTTGCTGTCGAGCTGCTCCAGGAATCCGCCGAGGTACGCGCCCAGTTCGCCCTCCGGGTATTCGAGGCAAGCGAGGGCAACCGCACACTCCCCGAGAACTTCACGCCCAAGCACCTCGCGTTTGCCATCCTCCTGAAGAACGGCACCGAACTCACCCCCGAGTCGCTGTTCCCATTCTCACTGATCACCCTCGCACAGACCGTGAAGACCTTGACGGCCAAGGGCGTCACCGTGGAAGTCGTGGGTATCCAGGCCACCGAGTCCAGCGCGGACGAAGCGCTGGACCTTGCTGCAACTGCATAGCGACAGCCCGTTCGCAACTCTCAGCCATGAACGGCTCGGTAGGCGCGCAGGTTCGGCCGGTGAGGTGACGTTACGACGACCGCCGCTTGCCAGCAGTCGTATGGTTCAGGTACGCAAGCGCCAGGAGGCGTTGGCCCTCGTCACACTCCGATGAGAGCGGGTGGCAGCGAGCGCGCTTGCGAGCTGCTCGGGGAGCCGGTCGGTCACCCACGCATACGGGGCTGACTGGTAGCTGTCCATGGGAAGCAGGCTGCCGAGCCCGGTTCTGTGACGCGAGTGAGGCCGCAGAGGGATGACCGTCCGAACGACCCGGCGGCTGATGTGACCATCGTTCCCTCGGAACTGAGGGCCTTCCCCACAACGGTCGGACAACACGGGTGCTGCCAGTGGACGTCCTGCTGGAGGCCATCGTGGTGGGGTTTCGAAAGGCCACGCAGGGTTGGCTTGGTGCGCCGTTTCAGGGCCAGGAGATCGTGACCCGCGTGTTGCGTTTGTCGATGACACGGCCCGCGGGCAGGTCCGTGTCGGCCGTTCCGACCGGGTACGCCTCGATGCGCGCTCCCGGTCCGGAGCGGTGGTCGCGGTCCCACGCGCGGATGTGCTCGGCCAGTGCGTCCGCGACTCTTTCGGCGGCGGGGCCGTGGCCGTACACCCCGAACTCGTAGACCGTCTCCTCGGGATCGACGGGCCTGGCGCGGGCGCGGTACGCGAAGCTGTCGCCGTCCACCAGCACGGGAGTGCCCAACCGCCAAGAAGGCGACACCAGCCCCTGGTCGACCGCCTCGCGATCGGCCGTCAGGAGACAGAATCCCGACGCGGCGCTCGCCAGCCACAAGTCGAGTTCGTCGAACGGCTCCATCGCTCCGACGGTCACCCCGGTCCAGCGCTCCACGCGGGGCTCCAGCAGAGCCTTCCGCAGCGACGCGGCGTCGACGGACATGTCGTCGTCGACCCGCAGGGCCACGTCTTCGTCGTGTAGGAGGATCAGACGTTTGGCATAGGCTCCGGCGCCCTGCATCGGAACGAACCCGCACACGCCGTAGCCCCGGCTCGTCAGGTGTCCACCCTCGCGTTCGAACGCCACCGCGCGCGTCAGACCACGCAGGTCGAGCGGCGCCACGATCCGGCCGCCCTCGGCGAGCTGGTCGTTCCACTGCGTCGCGATGTCCGGCGCCCCCACCGTGACCACGATGCGATCGAACGGCGCAAACTCCCGTGCGCCCAGCCCGCCGTCGCCGGTCAGCACGTTAACATCGGCCACGCCTGCGGCGGCGAGGCCACGCTTTGCCCGGTCGGTGACATCGGCGTCGATGTCGATCGTGGTGACCCGGCCGTCGGGCCCCACCAGCTCCCGCATCAGCAGCGCGTTGTAACCGCCGGACCCGACCTCAAGGACCCGGTGACCGGGCTTGAGGTCGAGAAGCATCAGCATCATCGCGATGATCTGCGGCGCCGACACCGAACTCATCGCCGCGCCGTTCTCGGCCCGCTTGGTAACGACGGCGTCGTATGCGTAGGCGCGTTCCAGCGGTACATCCGGCAGGAGCAGATGCCGAGGGACGGCCGCGAAAGCGTCCACGACCTCACGCGACAAGGGCATCTTGAGCGCCGCGAAATCACGTACGAGCGTGTCGACCATCGCCGCGCGCAGCGACTCGGGATGGGGGATGGTTTGGGAGTCCATCTCGGGGAGTCTAGGCATCGAACCTCCAGTTCTCGGTGATTCGCGCGGGTGCTGAGCCGGTTCCGACACCTGCCGACAGACTCTATTGATCGCTGTTCCGTCACGTGGCCGCTTCGCAGGGGGCAGCTCATGAGTGCGCCGCTTTTCTGCCATCGCGGTATCGGGGCGATCGGCTGCTGCGTAGAAGCCGGTGCACTGGTGGTCGTGCTACGAGCTCCCGGTTTAGGGGGTCGTCGAGTTCGTGTGGCGGGCCCACTCGGCTGCGGCCTGCGTGAGGCGCGTCTTCCAGTCCTGTGGGTCGTTGGCCGCGATCTCGGCCCAGAGTCTGGAGCACGCCTGGGCGAACACGGCGACTGCTTGGCGTGGAGCCGTGGCCCAAGCGGGCAATTCTCGCCGGGCCCACCGGTCCGCGTCGTGGGCAGGATGACCGGCGTCGATGAGCCTGGTGATCAGGTACGACGGGTCCGCCCACGCGGGGCCCGCGGTGGGCCACGCCCAGTCGATCAGAAGTGCGCGCTCGTCGGAGACGAGCACGTTGTGCGGCGCGCAGTCCGTGTGCAGCAGTGCGTCCCCATGAAGCAACGTGCGCTCGCCGTCGTTCACGTACGACGCGAAGCGCTCGTCGAGGCGTTTGAGGGGTACGTCCGGCAGCGGGATCTCGCTCAGGCGTCGCAGCACGGCCGCGACGCGCGGAAGGTCCGGCGACCCGGGTGCGAAGTCCGCGTGCCGACCGCGCACGGCTTCGAAGCCGAGGAGGCTCCAGCCGTTCGTTTCGAGGCGCCAGAGCAGCCGCGGGGAGACGGCGACGACGTACGGGTTGATCATCGCCTCCCGCTCCTGGGTGCGCACCTGTCCGTGGCCGGAGGGGATGCCCTTGAGGAACACCTCGCCGTCGGGCACGTGCAGGAGGGTGGCGATGCCGGAGTTGACGCCCTCGGAGGCGGTGATCGCCTTCAGTACCGGGCCGGTCCGGGCCTCCACGGCGTGTCGGACTGCAATGGGAAGGTCCTCCCAATCGATCCGGGGCATGGACAAGCGAGGGCTCCTTGGGCGGACGTCGGGCCGCCCCGTGCACAACGGGGCGGCCCGAGTGCCGGCGACACGGAGCCCGTCAGTAGGGCTGGTCGTCGTCGGCGCTGCAACTGCATCCCGTGGACTCTACGAGTTCGTCCAGGCTGAGCACGACCTCCAAGTCCGGGACCGTCGCGGATTCCTCCGGACGGGTCTCGCTCGGCCGGGTCGTGATTTCGACCATGACGGCGTCCATGACCTTCACCTCCCTCCGTACTGGCAGTAGGAGTGCAGGGGTGCCTTCGCTTCCTGGTACAGCTTGGCCAGAGGCCGGCACGTGAAGCACGAGCCGGAGATCTGGCATCCGGAGCAGCCGCCGGTGCGAAGCATCAGGGAGTCGGCGATGGGGCCGAGGCGGGACAGGCCCTCCAGGCCCTCTTCCATGAGGTTGACGGACGGGTCGCGTCCGACCTTGCAGATCGACGCGATGCCGAACGGGTCCGCGTGGAAGAAGGTGTGTCCGGCGTTGCATCCGGTGAAAGGCTTGCGTTGGCGTCGGAACCGTTCCGACTGGGCGGGCAGGGTTTCGGGTCCGCCGTAGATCGTCGGGGACATGTTCGTGAAGGTGTGGTGGGGCGCGTTGAAGCTGTCCGCGAGCGCCTCCATCTCGGACACTTCGTGCTCGTTGGATTTCGCCACGACGATGTTGAGTCGCAGGCGCAGCCCGGCCTCGTGTGCTGCAGTCAGCCCTCTGATGAAGGCTTTGAACGAGCCTCGACGCCGGGTCGTCTCGTCGTACGTCTCGGCGGTCGCTCCGTACACGCTCACCGTGATCCGGTACGGGGGCATCTGCGCGAACGCTGCGAGGATCTCGGGCTTCCACAGGCGCGACCCGTTCGTGGAGATGGTGATCATCATCCCGAGTCGGTAGGCCAGGCCGTAGACATCCAGGAAGCCCGGATCGATCATCGGCTCCCCACCCGTGAGTTGGAGCCAGACGACGCCGGCGTCCCTCATGATGTGGAGGAGGCGTACGCGTTGTTCGGCGTCCAGGCCCTCGAACTTCTTGACGCCGAGGTAGCAGAACGGGCAGTCGTAGTTGCAGCCCAGGTTCAGTTCGTACGAGCCGCGGCTGAAGCCGAACCGGGAGCGCTCGCGCACGAGGACCGTCTCGTGCAATGGGGCGGAGCCGATCTCGACGGCCCAGCTTTTGCGGGCCGCCTCGATGAGCCATGAAGGGGCCATCGCGCCTTCGGAGGCTGCGACTTGGAGTTCGTCGAACCGGGGTTCGGAGACGGCCATCCCGTGCGTCTGGCCGGGGCGCAACACCAGGAATCGATCCAGGAACCGACTCGCTATCAGTTTGTGCACGGGTCCTCCCGTCGCGGAGACGTGCCTCCACTCGGGACTCCGAGGGGGCGGTGCCTGTGTGTGACGGTACCGCTACACAAGATCCTAAGTAAGTATCCGATCGGAATTGCAGCTGAGCTCAATGCCAGAAGCCCCCGAGCGGGGGCTTCCAGTGCGCGAACCCGGGGTCAGCGCACGACGGCGAGGAACGCCGTCCAGGCCTGGTGCGAGACGGCGAAGGCGGGGCCGTCGGCCGCCTTGCTGTCGCGCACCGCCGTGTGCTCGGCGACGGGGGCGACCTCGACGCATGCGTTGTCGTTGCCGCTGCGGCTGCTCTTGCGCCAGCCGAGGGTGCCAAGCTGCGATGCCTGGGGCACCGCGAGGGGGATCGTGGTCACTTGAGTTCTTCCAGTCGTTGCGTGATGAGTGCTCGCGTGTCCGCTTTGGAGAGCGCGATGTCGCGGAGGTGGTCGAAGAACCGCGCGTATTGGCGGACCTCTCGTGGATTATCTCGTTCCTGGCTTCCGACCACCGTGTCCAGGTAGGCCACGCTCGGATCCTCCGGGAAGTGCAAGAGGGTGACGCTGCCCGTGTAGCCGCCGGAACTCACGTTGTGCGGGATCACCTGCAGCGTCACGTTCGGCCGCTCGGTGACCTCCAGGACGTGCTCCAGTTGGGCGCGGAGGACATCCCTGCCGCCGTGCTCGTAGATCAGCGCGGCGAGGGTGACCACGGCATAGAGCGCGAAGTCCTCGCGCAGCAGCACGTCCTGGCGGCGCTCTCGGACCTCCACGAGCGTGTCGATCCGCTCGTAGTCCTGCACGAACGGTCCACTGGCGATGACGACCCGCGCGTAGTCGGGGATCTGCAACAACCCTGGGATCACGAGCGGTTGGTAGTCGCACTCCTCGTACGACTCGCGCTCGTAGCCGATCAGGTCCCGATAGGCCGGCGTCAACGCGGCGGCGTACGGCGTCTGGTTCCACCAGGCCCGGGACTTCGAGGCGGACAGGAGGAGCGCGAGTTCTTCCCGCTTCGGCTCGCCGGCGCCGTACAGCTCGACGAGCTTGTCGAAGTCGTGCCGGCTGGTGCCGCTCTCCGCGTTCTCGATCCGACTGATCTTGGACGCGTGCCAGCCCAGTTCGGCCGCCGCGTCGTCGCCGGTCATCTCGCGGGCGTCCCGCAGGGCGCGGAACGCTTCACCGAGGCGCTTGCGCGCCAATTTCGGCGTGATGTTCAAGAGGTACCCCCTTCCACGCGCCCAGTCTGCCGTCTGCGTTCCGGGAGAGCCACGGGCCCAGCCAGAATCCGCCCTGACATATTTTGCTTGTACTTGACTAAACAGACTTCCAATCAGAAGTCTAAGGGTGAAGTCTTTCAGTGAACACAGGTCACTGCTTGTGATCACTTCCATTCGTGGTGCGACGATGCTGACGCCTGTCCGGCGACGATCGAACGCGCCCGAAACGCGCTCAATTGGAGGCGAAGAGTTGTGCTTCAGCACACGTTGGCGAAAGAGCGCCGGGCCGATTTCGACTGCCCGGCCGAGTTCAAGACTCCGCTGACCAGCGGATACATCAGGGTGTGCTTCACGCCGCACCCCAGGCGCGTCGAGCAGATGCGCCGCATCACACGCACGCAGCTTCGATACTGCGGCCCCCGTGACGTCGAGGCCGTCCACACGGTCGGTCTGGTCGTCAGCGAACTGGTGACGAACGCGATCCGTCACGGCAAGGCAGCCATGGTGACGTTCTCGCTTGCGTGCGACGCGTCGGGAGCGATCCGTATCGAGGTGGACGACCACACGCTGTCCGAGACCCGGCCCTCGGTCCAGCCCTTCGACGCCGACGCGGAGGACGGCCGGGGCCTGGCGATCGTCGAGGCCCTCACCCACGCCTGGGGACGCGAGGGATCGTGCACCTGGTGCACCTTCCCGGCCGAGGGCGGTGCCGCAGCGTGAGGCGGACTTCGCGGGGGCGACCCTCGACGCCGCGCGGCAACGTGGAACGAAACATCGAGAACGTTCTGAACCCGCCTCGACCAAGTCCCTACGAGCGGATCCGCGCTCGCTACTGGGCGGCGGAGCCTGCGCAACTGCGTCCGGTCGTACCGAGGTTCGGCGGACTACACGCGGGTGCTGCCGGCGCTCTTTGGTCAAGGAGTCACGGACGACTCGTCGGCGAGGGGATGGGCGTCGGAGGAGGGCTCGTACGACATGGAGGCGTCTGTGGCGCGTATTGCGCAGGGGTTGGCGGCGTTTCAAGGCTTCCCGCGGGACGCGGGTCGCGACAGGAAGGGGAGATCGATGCGGCCGTCGACGCTGCGCGTGGGGACCTACAACCTGCTGGACGGGGGAGGTGATCGCCTCTCCACGCAGATGACGGCCTTGCGAGCCATGGACTTGGATCTCGTCGCCCTTCAGGAGGTCAAGGACGGCTCGCGCGACGATCACGCGCTGGAGTGCTCGATCGCGAACGAACTGGGCATGCAGACGCTGTTGGCTCCGTCGGCAAGCCATCAGTGTCATCTTGTGCTCGCGTGGAAGCCGGACAAGCTAAGGCGCGTGAGGTACAGCCCCGACGCGGCCGAGGGGAACTTCCACCACACGCTCCAACGTGTCGAGTTCGTCATCCCCGACACCGACGAGCCACTCACCGTGCTGAACACGCATCTCGACCCGTTCTCGGGTGACGATCGGGAGAGCGAGGCCCGCTGGCTCACGGAGTACGCCGCGCCGGGCAGGCGCACCCTGCTGTTGGGTGACCTCAACACGATCGGCGCCGACGACCCGGAGCCGGATTGGTCGACCCTGCCGGGTCATCTCCGCTCGCGGCACCTGCTCTGTCGCGACGACGGGACGCTCGGCCCGACCGATCGGCGTGCGATTCGCCTGCTCGTCGGTGCCGGCTTCGTCGACCCGTTCGCGGACCTGCCTCTCAGCCGGAACACGGTTGGGCACTGGGACGAGCAGGAGGACGGCATCCCGCGCCGCAGCGACTACATCCTCGGCGCCGGACTGGCGTTCCGCGCCGCGGGCGTCATTGACAACCAGATGGTGTGCCGGCTCTCGGACCACCTGCCCGCCTACGCGGTCGTCGAAATCCACGGCTGACGCCCGCTCGCCTCCCCGATACCCCGCTCCGGTCGTGTGAGGGAAAGACCGCGACCGGAGCGGCACGGTGCGGCGTCGGTCGGCGCCGCGTCACAAGCGCCCCGCCCTGCATGTACACCCCTGACGCGAGGGCGGGGCCTCACGAGAACAGTCCCGGCGACCGCCGTTAACGGTCCCGGGTGTGGCCATCAGCTACCCCTCGGACCAGATCCGCAACGCGCTCAAGAAGCTCGGCGCATCGCTCGACGGCAGTTCCACTGAGCCAGCGTCAGTGGTTCATGAGGGTGGGCCGTCCGTCATGCGATCGATGAGGGTCGCCAGCGGCCGTCGTACTTGCCGCGTTTCTCGGATGCCCTGTCGGTCGATGACCGGCAGGGCATTCGCGGCTCTGCGGTTCAGCTCGGCTGGGGACGCTGTATTGACCTCATTCCGCAGGGGATTCAAGGTCCTTGACTTGGCGACTGCGCAGCGCAATCCCGGGACGCCTGCGGCTCTCAACGAGATGGGGCCGGTGTGTCCGGTGGTGACCTGTCTCGTTGACCCTATGCGCTGGTGCGCGACAGGCCCCGGAACCCGAATTCGGTTTTCCGGGGCCTGTGTTGCGCGGCGTGGATGCCAGTCTCGTCGTTCGTGAGGGGGTCAGTCGCGGACGAGGGCGAGGAGCCATTCCGCGACGGCGCGGGTCAGGGCGGAAAGCACCCCGGCTGTCACCAGGCGGACCCATCGCGGGCTTTCGGCGGTGGTGGTTTTCTCGGCGAGAGGCATGGCGGTCCTTGGATTCGGATCGAGTGGTGGTGGCACGGCCGTGAATCCACCCTCGTCGCGATGTGCGTGTGCTGGCCGTGTTCCGGGAGCGGCGGGCACGAAACTAGGCGGGGCGGAAACGTTCATCGGCCTGCGCGCCCACGTGCGGCACACGAGACTGGGCGATACCTGGCCCGAGTAGCCGTCTGCGGAGGGGGATTCCGATGGCCATTCCGATGCCCGACGAGCATGCGTTACGAGCGAGTCCGAGGCGGGACTTGGTCGAGGCGTTCCATCGGCTCTACCAGGGCGCGGGCCGTCCCGGTACGCGGGCGATAGCCACGGCCATCTCGCGCGACACCCGGCTGCCCTCGACGGTGTCGCACGAGACGTTGTCCGCGTTGCTGCATGGCCGGGCGGTGCCGGACTGGTCCCGTCTGGAGAGCGCCGTGCGTCACCTTGCGTCCGTCTCGATCCATCGCCCTGAGCCCGAGCCTCTCGTGCTCGAATTCCACGTGTTGTGGAACGCCGAGCGCGACGCCGCGCCAGCTCCGGCTAGCGAGGCGAAGGCCATCACCGCGGAAGAGTGGTTCGCGGTGATGAAGACGGACGATCAGATCCGGGACTGGGATTTGGTGGACGCCGTGGAGGCGGTGGGCGTGCGCCCCGACGAGCCCTTGACGCTGCGGACAGCGATGCTCCTGCTCGCCTGGGTGGAGCGGGCCAGGAACACAAGGCATAGCCCGATGGAGACGGCGCGACGGGTGTCGGCGTTCCCCCAGATCAGGACCCGTAGGCTCTCGCCGCCCCCAGACCTCCTCCGGCGCCTCGACGAGACGGATCAATAGACGAGGCTCGCTCCGACGGCGGGTTGTCTGTTTCGTGTTCCGACCTCGGCTACCACCCTGGATGTGATGGGCGTCCCATGGACACCCGCTCCTCAGGGGACGGGCGCCGCTCGCCCCCCACGGCCGTGCCAGGACGCACATGGGTGGGCCCGGACCATGTGTACGAGCAGAGAGCGAGGCGCTTCGCCCCGGCTTTCATCGGATCGTCGGAGCAGCAACACGAGGTGCACAAGGGGGTCGGTGTGGCGCTCGGCGTCAGTTGCCACCGAGGGCAGGCCGCCCCAACCCCCGCGGTCAGTGAAGATTGCTTGCAGCCGGCGTAGTTGCTGTACTTTTCGTGCCAGCAACACGACAGAGGCCCCATCGGAATGATCCGATAGGGCCTCTGACCTGGGTCGGGGTGGCGGGATTTGAACCCACGGCCTCTTCGTCCCGAACGAAGCGCGCTACCAAGCTGCGCCACACCCCGATGCTGCGCGTTCAGCTTAGCGGGTCGGGGGCCTGAGGCGAAATCCGGTTTAGCGGGCGGTGGGGGCGGTGGGGGCGGCGGTGGATTGACGGGGGGTCAGGGTAAGGAGGGTGGCTTCGGGAGGGCAGGCGAAGCGGAACCTGGCGTAGCGGGACGTGCCGCAGCCGGCGGAGACGTGGAGGTAGGCCTCGCGGTCTGCGGAGGTGTGCTTGGACAGGCCCTTGGCGCGCTTGCGGTCGAGGTCGCAGTTGGTGGTGAGGGCGCCGTAGAAGGGGACGCACACCTGGCCGCCGTGGGTGTGGCCGGCGATCACGAGGGGGTAGCCCTCGGCGGTGAAGGCGTCGAGGGCGCGCAGGTAGGGGGCGTGTACGACGGCGAGCGAGATGTCCGCGGCCGGGTCGGGGCCGCCGGCGACCTGTTCGTAGCGGTCCCGGTCGATGTGCGGATCGTCGAGGCCGACCAGTTCGATCTCCAGGCCGTCCACCTTGAGGCGGCCGCGCGCGTTGTTGAGGTTTTCCCAGCCCGACGCGTCGAACCCGTCGCGCAGGTCGGTCCATGGGTTCTCCCGGCCGAGCCGGCGGGTGCCGTCGTCGCGGCGGAGGTAGCCGGTGGGGTCCTTGGGGCGAGGGCCGTAGTAGTCGTTCGACCCGAATACGTACGCCCCGGGCCGACCGAGCAGCGGGCCGAGCGCGTCCAGCGTCTCGGGTACCGCGTCCGGGTCGGAGAGGTTGTCGCCGGTGTTCAGCACGAAGTCGGGGTGCAGCGCGTCGAGCCGACGCAGCCACTCCTGTTTGCGGCGCTGGCCGGAGACCATGTGGATGTCGGACACCTGCAGGATCCGCACCGGCTGTGCCCCGCGTGGCAGCACCGGCACCTCGACCCGGCGCAGACGGAACGAACGGGCTTCGTAGGCCGCCGCATAGGTGAGGCAGGCGGCCCCGGTGACGGCAACGGCAAGGGGGAAGGCTGAACGCGGTCGCATCCCTCCATGCTGGCAGAGCCGGCCGGTCGTCGGCAGTCTCGGCTTCGCACACGACCCTGCGAGGCGACGGGACGGGCGGGCCGGCGGCGTCGCATGCGACTGTGTGGGCGGTCGATCGACGCCCGTGCCGACCTCGCAGCGGGACCTGTTCCGGCCACACCCGAGCGTCGGAGCCGGCTCCCGGCTCGTCGCGGCGCCGTCTCGCGGCTTGGGCCCGGGTGCCCCCGACCGTCCCCAGCCCGCATGATTCGGACGCCGCCGTGTCCTGACGCCCGCCTGACGCCCCGCCCGGGCGGGCCTCCACCATCCCGAGGTAATCCGGGCGCCCGTGCCCCAACGCCCGCCCAACGCCCGCCCGATCCCCGAACCCGACCGCGGGTCCACCGCCCCAGCCCCAGTAATTCGGTACGGTCCGGATGGTCGCGGCTGCGACACTTGATCCCATGAGCCCCTTCAAGAGCCGTTTGCAGAGCGACCTCACCGAGGCCATCCGGTCCCGTGACGAACTGGTCTCCTCGACGCTGCGCCTCACCCTGACCGCGATCACCAATGAGGAGGTCGCGGGCAAGACAGCCCGTGAGCTGTCCGACGACGAGGTCCTCAAGGTCATCGTGCGCGAGGCGAAGAAGCGCCGGGAGGCCGCCGAAGCCTTCGAAAACGGCGGCCGGGCCGAGTCCGCCGCGCGCGAGCGTGCCGAGGGCGAGGTCCTCGCGGCTTACCTGCCGGCGCAGCTGTCCGACGACGAGCTCAAGGTGATCGTCGCGGATGCCATCGCGCAGACCGGGGCGAGCGGTCCGCAGGCGATGGGCCAGGTCATGAAGGTGGTCCGGCCCAAGGTCGGCGACAAGGCAGAGGGTGGCCGGATCGCCGCCGAGATCAAGAGCCAGCTGGGCGTCTGACCCGACGCCGGCCCACGCGCCGGCCGACGCCGGTCCACGCCGGTCCAGGCTGGCCCACCACCGGCCGGTCGACCCCACCCCACAACGCTGATGGCGGTGCCCCCCAAAAAACTGGGGAGCACCGCCATCAGCATTCACCACAGGCCCCGGTCGACACCGGACCCGTCACCCGTCATCGGTGGTCAGCCGTCGTCACCAAACCCACCATCCCCCAACCCGCCCCCGATCGGCGGCGGCCACGAGTGGCCCGGCGGTCGCGAAGTCCCCGGCGGCTTGGTGTTGCCGCCCCCACTCGGCGGCGTGGTGTTCGTCGGCGTGGTCGGCAGAGTCCACGGCGGCCGCGAGGGGTTGGTGCCGCCGGTGGGCGGCCGGTTCTGATCCCGCGGCTTGCCGTCCGTCGGCTTCTTGTTCGGGTCCGGCTTTGACGGGATCGTGCCCGAGGGCGGGCCGACGAAGTTCGGCGAGTCCACGCCCTTGAGCGCGCCGGTCATCGCGGCCTTCCAGATCGGTCCGGGGACCTGGCCGCCGTAGACCTTGTCGTAGGGGACGCCGGCGATGGTGATGTCGACCATCTCGACGTCGTCCTTGGCGCCACCGATCCACACCGCGGTGGACAGGTTCGGCGTGTAGCCGACGAACCAGGCCGCCTTGCGCTCGTTGGTGGTACCGGTCTTGCCCGCGTTGTCGCGGTTGTTCAGGCCGGCCTGCGCACCGGTGCCGTCCTCGACCACGCCCTTGAGCAGCGCGTTGATCGTGTCCGCGGTGGACTGCTTGATCACCTGCTTGCAGCCCGCCTGGGGTACCGGGAGCTTGGTGCCGTCGAGCTTGGCCACCTCGGTGACCGCGATCGGCGAGCAGTAGACCCCGCGGCTGGCGAACGTGGCGTACGCGGAGGCCATGTTCATCGGCGCGACCGTGTTGGCGCCGAGCGTCATGCTCGGTACCTGCTTCAGTGCCTCGCCGTTGCCCTGGTGCACACCCATCTGATCGGCCAGCGTCGCGATCGGACACAACCCCACGTCCTTGGACAACAGGACGAAGTAGGTGTTGATCGACTTCTCCAGCGCGGTCTGCATGTTCCAGGTGCCGGTCTCGCTGCGGCTTTCGTTGGTCGGCTGGTACTTCGGGTCCCGGGCCGGGTCACCGCACGTGCGGAACTTCTCCTTCCGCATGTCGATGTCGTAGCCGGTGGAGTACTCCTGGTCGACCTTCATCCCGTTCTCCAGCGCCGCCGCGGCGGTGATCGGCTTGAACGTCGACCCGGTCTGGAAGCCGTACGTCGAGCCGCCCATGGAGTGGTCGACCGAGTAGTTGAGAGTGGTCTCGTAGTCGCCGAAGCCGTACGGCCGGCTCTGTGCCATCGCCTTGATCCTGCCGGTGCCCGGCTCGACCATCACGACCGCGTCGGCGACCGGGTCCTTTTGGAGTACACCCTTGGTTGCGGCGGTGTAGGCCGCCTTTTGGGCCTTTCGGTCCAACGTGGTGGTGATCCGCAGACCACCCTCACGCCACAACTTGTCGCGTTCCTCCCGATTCGTTCCGAACGCCGGGTCGTTCTTGACCACCCGTTCGACGTAGTCACAGAAGAACGCGGCACCGTCGATCTGGTCGGCGGTGATGCAACCGTTGGGCAGCGGCTGGGTCTTCAGGTTCAGTTCGGTGGCCTTGGCCGCGTCGGCCTCGACCTGCGAGATGACCTTCATCTCGGCCATGCGCTGCAACACGATGTTGCGACGTTCCCGAGCGGCCTTCGGATAGCCGATCGGGTCGAACGCCGAGGGAGCCTGCACCACGCCGGCCAGGGTGGCCGCCTCGGTCAGGGTCAAATCCTTGGCGTGCTTGCTGAAGTAGCGCTGCGACGCGGCTTCCACGCCGTACGCCTGGCGGCCGAAGAAGGTGATGTTGAGATACCTGGTCAGGATCTCGTCCTTGGACAGCCGCTGTTCCAGGCCGATCGCGTACTTCAGTTCCTTGATCTTGCGGGAGATCTCCTGGGCCTGTGCCTTGGCCACCTTGGCCGGGTCGTTGCCGGCCTCCTCCACGAAGATGTTCTTCACGTACTGCTGGGTGAGACTGGAGCCGCCCTGCTTGGATCCGGTGCCACCCGACTGCTGGTTGCGCATCAGGGCGCGCAGGGTGCCCTTGAGGTCGATCGGACCGTGCTCGTAGAAGCGCGAGTCCTCGATCGCCACGATCGCCTGACGCATGATCGGTGAGATCTGGTCGAAGTTCACCAGGATGCGATACCGGTCGTAGACCATCGCGAGCTGGTTGCCCTCGGAGTCGAGGATGTACGACGGCTGCGACAGGAACGGTTGATCCAGGTCCCCGGGCAGGTCGTCGAAGTTTTCCGACGCAGCCTTCGCGGTCAGGCCGAAGCCACCTACGAACGGCAGCGCGATTCCCGCGACCAGGGCACCGGCGAGGATGCTCGCACCCACGAAGGCGGCGAACCGGCCCACGAAGCCCAGCGGGGATCGTGGGCGGGCCGAGCCGCGTTTCGGGCGGGCCGAGCCGGAGGAAGTTCGGGCCATGGGCCACAGCCTACGTGCCCAAACATCCTACGCGGCGAAGGGACTTCGCCTAAGCTGGCGGAGCAGCCAGGGGATCCGTATCAGTAGGCATTTCACTCTTTAGAGTGAATACGGCCGAGCGTCGGGTCCTGCTGCCGAGCTTCGTGCCGTCGACGTGCCTCCTTCTGAGTGAAGCCGTGACGGGAAACGCAAGAGCATTCACCCGGACGGGTGGGTCCATATTTGCGCATAGTCCTTCCGGGCCATCGATGACTGCCCGTGCAGGGGCTGTTGCGCGTGCCCAGGGTTTCGTACCGTCCTGCTTGGCGTCGGGAATTCCCTTCGCCGCCGTTGGGGGAGCCTCGAAAATCGGGAGAGGACGGCACCAGCATGAGCTGGGTTACCGACTGGAGCACGCAGGCCGCCTGCCGGAGTACCGATCCGGATGAGCTGTTCGTGCAGGGGGCGGCGCAGAATCGCGCCAAGGCAGTGTGCACCGGGTGTCCGGTCCGCACCGAGTGCCTGGCGGACGCGCTGGACAATCGAGTGGAGTTCGGCGTCTGGGGCGGCATGACCGAGCGGGAGCGGCGTGCGCTGCTGCGCCGCCGGCCGATGATCACCTCGTGGCGTCGGCTGTTGGAGACCGCGCGCGAGGAGTACGAGCGCGACATCCACGGAGACGAGGAGTTTCGGGTCGCCGGCTGAGCACGCTGCGCGCTGAACACGTGTCGGCAGCCGAACGCCACCGCGTTCGAGCGTCACCATCCGTCGGGGCCGGGAGTCAGGCCCGGGTCCCGGCGGGGCGGCGACGGATCCGCTGCCGGCGGCTCGCGGGCGGGTCACCACGCATCCCGCCGGTCGGCGGCTCACGGTCGAACGGCGCGGTCAACCCGCGCCCAGGCTTTCGCCGATCACCCGCAGCCCGTCCAGGTCGTGCACGTCACCGGGCAACGCCGGGACCTCGGCCACCCGCACCTCGGGGTGGATCGAGGTGAAGCGGGTACGCATCCGCTTCTCCCGGTCGATCACCCGCAGTCGCTCGGCGTGCAGCGTGAGCAGCCCCGCGACCAGGCGCAGGTCGGCGGGGCACGACGCGGACCCGTCCGGCTCGCCGTCGGCCTCCTCACCCTGTTCGGCCTGTTCGGTCAGAGCCTCGGCCGCGGCCAGGCTGCGCTCCGCGGACAGCCGGCCCGCGCGCGTGGCATGTACGCGGTTGAGCACCAGGCCGGCCAGCGGCATGCGCTCGGTGCCCAGTCGGTCGACGAAGTAAGCGGCCTCGCGCAGCGCGTCCTTCTCCGGCGCGGCGACCACCAGGAACGAGGTGCCTCGGGCCTGGAGCAGCTTGTAGGTCGCGTCGGCGCGCTTGCGGAAGCCGCCGAACGTGGTGTCGAGCGCGGCTACGAAGGTCTGGATGTCGGTCAGCAGATGGGTGCCGACCACCTTGCTCAGCGCGCCGGTCATCAGCCCCATGCCCGCGGACAGGAACTTGAGCGCGCCGCGCCCGCCGACCTTGGCGGGAGCCGAGAGTATGCGGATCAGCCGGCCGTCCAGGAACGAGCCCAGGCGCTGGGGGGCGTCGAGGAAGTCGAGCGCGGACCGGCTCGGCGGGGTGTCCACCACGATCAGGTCCCACTCGCCGGTCGCGTGCAGCTGGCCCAGCTTCTCCATCGCCATGTATTCCTGCGTGCCGGCGAAGCTGGAGGACAACGATTGGTAGAACGGGTTGTCCAGGATCTGCTGCGCGCGCTCGGGATCGGCGTGCTGTTCGACGATCTCGTCGAACGTGCGCTTCATGTCGAGCATCATCGCGTGCAGGCTGCCGCCCTTGGTCTCGTCGACGTCGACGACCCGGCGGGGCGTGTTGTCCAACTCGGTCAGGCCCATCGACTGGGCGAGCCGACGCGCGGGGTCGATGGTCAGCACCACCACGTCCCGACCGCGTTCGGCCGCGCGCAGCCCCAGCGCCGCGGCCGTGGTGGTCTTGCCGACGCCGCCGGAGCCGCAGCACACCAGGATGCGGGTGCCCGGGTCGTCGATCAGCTCGTCGATCTCCAGCCTGTTCATGCCATCCCCTGCTCGCGCAGCGCTTCGGCCAGGCGGTACAGACCGCCCAGGTCCATCCCGTCGGCCAACAGCGGCAGTTCGTAGACCGGCAGGTCCAGGTCGCGGACCAGGGCGCGGCCGGTACTCTCCAGCTCGATCCGGCTCGCGTGCTCGTCGGCCTCGGCCAGCAGCGAGGAGATCAGCGGCCGGGTGGGCTTGATGCCGCCGGCCACCAGCCCGGCCTCCAGCAGTTCGGGGGTCAGCCGTTGCCCGGTGTCGCTCTCGTCCTCGGCCTGCAGCGGTGGCCGGGCCATGTTGATCACCACGCCGCCGGTGGGCAGGCCCGAGTCGCGCAATTCGATCGCGCCGTCCACGGTCTCCTGGACCGGCATCTCCTCCAGCAGGGTGACCAGGTGGACCGCGGTCTGCGGCGAGCGGATCACCCCCATCACCGCCTCGGCCTGGGTGTGGATCGGGCCGAATCTGGCCAGTCCGGCGACCTCGGTGTTGACGTTGAGGAAGCGCGCGATCCGGCCGGTGGGCGGCGCGTCCATCACCACCGCGTCGTAGGCGAACCGCCCGTGCGTGCGGCGGCGGGCCGACTCGCACGCCTTGCCGGTCAACAGCACGTCGCGCAGGCCCGGCGCGATGGTGGTCGCGAAGTCGATCGCCCCGAGCTTCTTCAGGCCCTTTCCGGCCCGGCCCAGGTGGTAGAACATGTCGAGATATTCGAGCAGCGCCTCTTCCGGGTCGATCGCGAGCGCGTACACCTCGCCGCCGCCCGGGGCGACCGCGATCTTGCGGTCCTCGTAGGGCAGATGCGGGCAGTCGAAGAGCTGCGCGATGCCTTGGCGCCCCTCCACCTCGACCAGCAGGGTGCGCCGCCCGCCCGAGGCCAGCGCCAGCGCCAGCGCGGCGGCCACGGTGGTCTTGCCGGTGCCGCCCTTGCCGCTGACCACGTGCAGGCGCACGCCCTCCCAATCGGCGTTGCCGTCGGTCGTGCGTGCGCCTGTCGTCGAGGTGTTCACGGCGTCCGTCCAGCGGGTGCGGCCGGGCCGCCGGGCGCGACGGTCGTCTCGGGTGGCCGGCATGCCCGGATCCCTGCCCTCGAAGGCTTGCGCCATACGGCCGCAGCCGAGGCGATACCGGATCCGTGTGACCGCGCACCCAAACTCACGAGTCGAGCCTAACCACCCGGTCCCCGCCCGGTCCGAGGTGATCCCCCAGTGGTGACCCGCGTCACGTCACCGTCGCCCGAATGGCGTAACGCGCGTCCCGGTACGCCCCCGTCTCCAGGATGTCGCCGAGGATGCGCGCGGACTCGACCACGTCGGCGTAGCCGACGTAGAGCGGGTTGAAGCCGAAGCGCAGCACGTCCGGCGGCCGGACGTCGCCGATCACGCCCCGATCGATCAGCGCCGCCATCACCGCGTGCGGCTCCGGGTGGCGCACCGCGACCTGGCTGCCGCGCCGTGCGTGCTCGAGCGGGGTCAGCGTCTGAAGGCCCAGATCGGTGACGCACGCGATGAACAGATCGGTCAGGGCCAGGCCCTTGGCCCGCACGTCCGTCATCGACACGCCGTCGTAGGCGCCCAGCGCGGCTTCGAGCGCGAGCATCGACAACAGCGGTGGAGTGCCGATCCGGGCTCGCTCGATGCCCGACGCGGGCGTGTAGCCGGGTTCCATCCCGAACGGGTTCGCGTGCCCCTGCCAGCCGGTCAGCGCGGGCGCGAAGTCGGCGATGTGCCGCTCGGCCACGTAGACGAACGCCGGTGCGCCCGGTCCGCCGGACAGGTACTTGTAGCCGCACCCGACGGCGAGGTCGACGTCGTGCGCGTCCACATCGATCGGGAAGGCGCCGGCCGAGTGGCACAGATCCCACAGCGCCAGCGCGCCGGCGGCGTGCGCGGCGGCGGTCAGGCCGGGCAAATCACGCAGTTCGCCGCTGCGGTAGTCGACGTGGTTGTACGCGATCACCGCGATCGCGGCGCCGTCCGCGCGCAGCACCTCCTCGACCTCGCCGACCGGGACCCGGCGCACCTCGGCGCCGAGCAGCTTTGCGATCGAGTCGGCCAGGTAGAGGTCGGTGGGGAAGCTGTCCGGGTCGGCCAGCACCACGGTCCGGCCCGGCCGCAGCCGCAACGCCCCGGCTACCGCATTGAAGATCTGTACCGACGTCGAGTCGCCGCACACCACCCGGCCGGGCGCGGCGCCGATCAGCGCGCCGATCCGGTCGCCGATCCGGGCGGGCGCGCCCCACCAGTCGTTGGCGTTCCACGAACGGATCAGGTCGGTGCCCCACTGGCGGTGCACCGCGTCGTTCAGCGCCTCGGGCACGGCCGCCGGCAGCGCGCCGAGCGAGTTGCCGTCGAGGTAGATCACGCCGGCCGGCAGTAGGAAACGCTCGCGCACGTGCGCCAGCGGGTCGGCCGCGTCCAGCTTCGCGGCTTCGGCGACCCGATCGGCCGCGAGGCGACCGGTCGGGAACCGGCCTGACGAATCGTCAGTGGCCGTGTTCGACAAGGAATCGGACATGTTTCACCCATCTTTCGATGAACTCAGACCTTCGATGGTTCGACCAAGGTGCGCATGGTCCACAATTCGGGAAAAACGCGCACACGTACGGTCTGTTCCAACCAAGACGCTCCGGCCGAGCCACCTGTGCCCGGCCGGTTCCCCAGCGCTCGCAGTGTGGCGGCCAGATGCCGCTCACGCCAGCGGGTCCAGCGCTCGGAGATGTCGGTGAGCGCCTCGCCGAGTTCGACCAGGTCGGGCACCGCGTCGGTGTACGCGCGCGCCCACGCGCGCTCGATGTCCTCGGATGGCAGGTGGGGTCGGCCCGGATCCGCGTCCTGCTCCGGGGTGTACAGACCGCGGCGGGCGAGCACGCCCAGCGCGTGGTCGTACAGGCTCGGCGCGCGCAACGAGCGGGCCAACTCGGCGTGCACCTTCGGAGAGCCGATGTAGGGCCGCAGCACGCCCGCCCGCTTGATGCCGAGCAGGAGCTCCAGGTGCCGGTACAGGTGCGACTGGAAGCCGGACGCCTCGCCGAGCGCCTCGCGGAACGCGCCGAACTCGCCGGGAGTGAGCGTGGCGAGCAGGTCCCACGTGGACACCAGCACGTCCAACTCGCGGATGCTGCGCCGCAGCGTGCCGATCGCGCCGGGCACGTCGTCCGCGTCCAGCCGGTCGCCCGCGATCGTCCACTCGTGCCGCAGCAGCGCGAACAGCAGTTCCATCACCTGGGAGGAGATCAGGAAGGACAACTCGGCGGGCACGTCGGTGCGGGTGCGCTGGAGGGCGAGTAGTCGGTCCAGTTGCACGTAGTCCGCGTAGGGCGGCGCGACCGTGTCGGCGAAGTCCTCGTGCGGGCCGCCCATCGCGCACACACCGCCCGCCGGATCGGCTCGGGGCGTTCGTTCGTCGACCGTCATCGCAGACCACCTCTCCGGCCCGTCCCGCCGGTGTGCCGGAAGGGCCGGTCGGGGAGTGCCCATATGGAATCGTGCGACCATTCGGTTGGGAATGGGCGTCGAGCATTGGAAGGGCCGGTTCGGTTTACGCTCGCAAGATATCGGAGGGCATGTGCTCACGATCGTCAACGGAGGGTGCGCATGGACGCGATAGACCGCAGATTGCTCGCCGAGTTGCAGCGCGACGCCCGCGTCTCGCTCAACGAGCTGTCCCGACGGATCAACCTCTCCGCGCCCGCGGTGGCCACCCGGGTGCGCCGGCTCGAACACGCCGGCGTGATCACCGGCTATCACGCGCACGTGGACCCGGCTGCGGCCGGCCGCGGCGTGGTGGCGCTCGTCCGGATGAATTGCTACGGCCCCGGCTGCCTGCTGCGCCGGGACGCGGACACCGTGCGGGAATGGCCCGAGGTGCTCCAAGTGCACCGGGTCACCGGTGACGCGTGCTGCCTGCTGATGGTCGCGGTCGCCACCATGGCGGATTTCCAGGTCCTGATCGACCGGCTCGCCGAGCACGGGAAACCGTCCAGCACGATGGTGTTGTCCTCGCCGGTGGCGTGGCGCCCCGTCGAACCGCCCGACGTGTCCGTCTAAAGTCTGCACACATGACGAAGTGGGAATACGTGACCGTCCCCCTGCTGGTGCACGCGACCAAGCAGATCCTGGACAACTGGGGCGACGACGGCTGGGAGCTGGTGCAGGTCGTGCCCGGCCCCAACCCGGAGAGCCTGGTGGCCTACATGAAGCGCGCGAAGCAGGTGACGGCCCAGTGAGCGAGGTACACCCCGAACAGCGGATCACCGAGCTGGGTCTGACCCTGCCCGGCGTGGTACCCCCGGTCGCCGCCTACGTGCCGGCGATCCGCACCGGCAACTACATCCACACCTCCGGCCAGTTGCCGATGATCGAGGGCAAGCTGCCCGCGACCGGCAAGGTCGGTGCCGAGGTCACCGCCGAGGAGGCCAAGCAGCTCGCCCGGCAGTGCGCGTTGAACGCGCTCGCCGCGGTCAAGGCCGAGCTCGGCGACCTGTCGTTGGTGCGCCGGGTGGTCAAGGTGGTCGGCTTCGTGGCCAGCGCCCCGGACTTCACCGGTCAGCCCGGTGTGATCAACGGTGCCAGCGAACTGCTGGGCGAGGTCTTCGGCGAGGCCGGGCGGCACGCCCGCAGCGCGGTCGGCGTGGCCGTGCTGCCGCTGGACGCCCCGGTCGAGGTGGAGATCCTCGTCGAGGTGGTCTGAGCGGACCGTTGATTCGGCCGGCGTGATGATCGGACCCGCCCCTTTCGGGTCGGGTCCGATCGTTTTCGGGGGCGAGAGATGGAACTTGACTCGGTCAGGCGTACGATCCGGCGCATGGCCGATATGGGGAGTACGCAAGCCGGAAAAGCCCAGTCGGGCATGCCCGCGTCCTGGGCCGAGCGGGCTCGCGCGATCATCGCGGGCGACGCGGAGCCGGTCGCCCCGCGCCGGGCGGCGACGGTGGTGCTGCTGCGCGACCGGCCCGAGGGCGCGGAGGCGTACCTGCTCCGCCGGCACACCACGATGAAGTTCGCCGCCGGGATGTACGCGTTCCCCGGCGGCGGCGTCGACCCGCGGGACGCGGACCACTCGGTGGCCTGGGCCGGACCCGAGCCCGACGCGTGGGCGAAGCGCCTGGGCACCGGCGTCGCCGAGGCCCGCGCGATCGTCTGCGCGGCCGTACGCGAGACCTTCGAGGAGTCCGGCGTACTGCTGGCCGGGCCCGACCCGACCACCGTCGTCTCCGACACCACCGGCGCGGACTGGGAGGCGGACCGCGCGGCGCTGGTGGCCCGCGAGCAGACGCTGACCGAGTTCCTGGAGCGCCGCGATCTGGTGCTGCGCTCCGACCTGCTGGGCGCGTGGGCGCGCTGGATCACCCCGGAGTTCGAGGACCGGCGCTACGACACGTGGTTCTTCGTCGCGGCCCTGCCCACCGGCCAGCGCACCCGGGACGTCTCCGGCGAGGCCGACCGGGTCACCTGGGCCCGGCCCGCCGACGCGCTGGAGCAACACCGGGCGCAGCACATGGCGATGTTGCCGCCCACCATCGACACGTTGCGCCACCTGGCGGAGCTCGCCGACCCCGCAGCGGCCCTGGCCGCCGCGGCGGACCGGGAGATCACCCCGATCATGGCGCAGGGCCGTTTCGAGGGAGACCGCCTCGTGCTCGAATGGCCCGGCATCGAGGACCCGTTCGGTCTGCGCTGAGGCTCGCCGACACCCCGGGGGCAGCCCGCGGGTATCCCCCGGATCGCTCCCGGGCAACGAGGTACAGGCACCTGAGGTACAGGATGGCGACCATGAACGCACAGCCCCTGCCCGGCAACCCCCGCGCGAGTATCGGTGGGCCCGCGAGCCCCCGCGTGACCTGTCTGCTCGCGCCGAACGCGAGCGCGATGTCGCTGGACGGCACCAACACGTGGATCGTGGCCGAACCCGGCGCGGACACCGCCGTGGTGATCGACCCGGGACCCGACGACGAGGGTCACCTGCGCGCGATCGTCGCCGCGGTCGAGGGCGAGGGCCGCCGGGTGGGCCGGATCCTGCTCACCCACGGCCACCCCGACCACTCGGCAGGCGTGGCCGGCCTCAAGGCGCTCACCAACGCCGTCGTGCACGCGGTCGACCCGCAGTGGCGCTACGGCGGCGAGGGCCTGGTGGACGGCCAGGTGATCGACGACGGCGGGCTGGATCTGCGGGTGCTGGCCACGCCCGGCCATTCGGGCGACTCGGTGTGCTTCGTGGTGGCCGCGGACCGCTTCGTGATCACCGGGGACACCGTGCTCGGCCGCGGCACCACCGTGGTCGCGCACCCCGACGGCCGACTCGGCGAATACCTGGACTCGCTGCGCCGGCTGCGCGCGTTCGCCGAATCCGGCGAGATCACCGCCGTACTGCCCGCGCACGGCCCGATCCTGGACGACGCTGCCGGCGTGCTCGACTTCTACCTGGCGCACCGGGCGGCCCGACTGGCCCAGGTACGGGACGCGGTCGCAGCCGGCGACAAGACCGCTCAGGACGTCGTCGAACGGGTCTACGCGGACGTGGACCGAGGACTGTGGTGGGCCGCCGAGATGTCGGTCCGGGCCCAGCTGGACTACCTGGCCGAGCACACGGACGCCTGAAGCGGACGGCACAACGACGCGGGGCCCGCCGTCGGCGGGCCCCGCGTCGTTGCGTTCGCGACGTGCTACCGGGAGCGGCGCGACAACCGCTCGACGTCCATCAGGACCACAGCGCGCGCCTCCAGCCGCAGCCAACCCCGGCTCGCGAAGTCGGCCAGCGCCTTGTTGACCGTCTCCCGCGAGGCGCCGACCAGCTGGGCCAGCTCCTCCTGGGTGAGGTCGTGCGCGACGTGGATGCCCTCGTCGGCGGGCACCCCGAAGCGGCGGGACAGGTCCAACAGGGCCTTGGCCACCCGGCCGGGGACGTCGGAGAAGACCAGGTCGCCCAGGCTCTCGTTGGTCCGCCGCAGCCGACGGGCTATCGCGCGAAGGAGTGCCGCGGCGACCTTGGGCCGACCGGTCAGCCAGGGCTGCAGGTCGGAGTGGCCCAAGCCGAGCAGCCGCACGTCGGTGAGCGCGGTAGCGGTCGCCGTACGCGGTCCGGGGTCGAACAGCGACAACTCGCCGAACATCTCGCCCGGGCCGAGCACCGCGAGCATGTTCTCGCGACCGTCGTTGGAGCTGCGGTGCAGCTTGATCTTGCCCTCGATCACCACGTACAGGCGGTCACCCGGGTCACCCTCGTGGAAGAGTGAGTCCCCGCGCTCGAGCGCGACCTCCGCCATGGAGGCCCGCAGCTCGGCGGCGTCCTCATCTTCGAGCGCCGCGAACAGCGGAGCCCGCTGCAAAACGTCGTCCACGAGGTTCCTCCTAGGCCGGCCTGGTCGACACCAATGAAGCCGAGCGGTCAAACAGTGCGATCGGTCACAGTCTGACGCACCGGTACCCGCAATCATCACGCGGGGTGTCCTGGATCACGAACGGGCGGATCCACAGTAACCGGACATGTCGCTCCTGTGATCAAGCGTGCGCGGACTGCTCGACCGTAGTCCCCGCCCATCTGCGTACTCTGGCCGGGTGTCGAGCAACGTGACGGAGCCCGCACCGCGCAGGTCGCGGGCTGCCGCTAAGGTCGTGAAGGCTACAAAAGCCGTGAAGGGCGAGTCCCATCTCGCTCTGGTGCGCCGTGCGCGCCGGATCAATCGCGAATTGGGCGAGATATACCCGGGTGCGCATTGCGAGCTCGACTACGGGGACGCGTTCCAGCTCCTGGTCGCCGTGGTGTTGTCCGCACAGACCACCGACCGACGGGTCAACACGGTCACCCCGGCGCTGTTCGCCCGCTTCCCCGACGCCGCCACGATCGCCGCCGCGGAGCCGGCCGAGCTGGAGGCGATCATTCAGCCGACCGGGTTCTTCCGGGCCAAGACGCGCTCGGTCCAGGGCTTGGCCCAGGCGCTCCTGGAGCGCTACGACGGCGAGGTGCCGGGAAAGCTCGCCGACCTGGTCACCCTGCCGGGAGTGGGACGCAAGACAGCCCACGTGGTGCTGGGTGAGGTCTTCGACGTCCCCGGCATCACCGTCGACACCCACTTCGGCCGGCTGGCCCGGCGCTTCGGCTGGACCAAGGACGAGGACCCGGTCAAGGTCGAGCAGGAGGTCGGGGCGCTGTTCCCGCGCAAGGACCTGACCCTGCTCTCGCATCGGGTGATCTTCCACGGTCGCCGGGTGTGTCACGCCCGCCGCCCGGCCTGCGGGGCGTGTGCGATCGCACCGCTGTGTCCGGCGTACGGCGAGGGCGAGACGGATCCGATCAAGGCCAAGGCGCTGCTCAAGTACGAGATGGCCGGGCAGCCCGGCCAACGGCTCAAGCCGCCGCCCGGGTCGGTGCTCGCCGTGCCGGTCGACGTGGCGAGGAACGCACCGAAAGACGAGGGGGACGCCGGGTGACTCAGACCGGGACCGGGATCCAGACCTGGGCGGAAGCCGATCTGCCGGAATGGCTGCGCCCGGTCGCGCGCGCCGCCGAGTCGATCAGCCCCGAGCAGCTGAGCCGCTTCCTGCCCCCGGCCGAGGGCGGTCGGCGCTCAGCGGTGCTGATGTTGTTCGGCGAGGGGCCCGACGGCCCGGACCTGCTGCTGCTCCAGCGCGCCGCGACGCTGCGCTCGCACGCGGGCCAGCCCGCGTTCCCCGGCGGCTCGGTGGACCCTGGCGACGACGGCCCGGAGGGGACCGCGTTGCGCGAGGCACAGGAGGAGGTCGGGCTCGACCCCGCCGGCGTGCGGATCTTCGGTCGGCTGCCCGATCTGTACATCCCGGTGAGCGACTTCGTGGTCACCCCCGTGCTCGCGTGGTGGCACCGCGAGAGCGAGGTGGCCCCCGGGGCGCCCGAGGAGGTCGCGCGCGTGCTGCGGGTGTCGATCGCGGATCTCGCCGACCCGGCCAACCGGGCCCGGCTGCGCCATCCCGGCGGCCACCTGGGTCCGGCGTTCCTGGTGCACGACCTGGTGGTCTGGGGCTTCACCGCGGGGCTGATCGACCGGGTGCTGCACTACACCGGCTGGGAACGGCCGTGGGACGACCGGCGCGAGGTGACCCTGTCCGAGACCGAGAGCCGGTTGGCCCGGCGCGGCTTCGACCGCTACGAGGAGACCGCCTCCGAGCCCGAGGCCCGGGACTGAACCGGGACGCGGCCGCCGGCCGGCCGCCGCATCCGGCGCCGCGGCTGGGCTGACGGAGCGTCAATATCGGCTCTGTACAGCTGTGTCACCGGTGTTCGACGAACCGGCACGGCGGCGGACAGCGCGGGCTCGCACATGAGAACGTGAGCGCGTGAATGTCCTGGACCTGTTGCTGCTCGCCGCCGCGGTGGCCTTCGCCATCTCCGGATACCGGCAAGGCTTCATCGTCGGTGTGCTCTCGTTCCTGGGCTTCATCGGCGGCGGCGTGTTCGGCATGTGGCTCGTGCCGTCGCTGCTCAACCGCTTCGAGCCGGGCCTGGGCCCCTCGATCGCGGCGATCTGTGTCGTGCTCGTGTTGGCCACCGCGCTCCAGGCGCTGACCACCGCGGCGGGCAACCGGCTGCGCCGACAACTCACCTGGCGGCCCGCGCGGCTGGTGGACGCGGCCGGCGGTTCGATCGTCAGCGTGTGTGCGCTGTTGATCGTGGTGTGGCTGATCGGCTCCTCGGTCGCGGGTGCCTCGATGCCCACCGTCTCGCGCGAGGTGCGCTCGTCCCAGGTGCTGGGCGGGGTGCAGAAGGTGTTGCCGCAGGGCGCCGACACCTGGTTCTCCTCGTTCGGCAACCTGCTCGACCGCAACGGCTTCCCGCAGGTCTTCAGCCCGTTCGTGCGCGAGGACATCCCGCAGGTCCCGCCGCCGGACCCCAAGCTGTTGTCGATGCCCGCCGTGCAGGACACCCGGGACAGCATCGTCAAGATCGTCGGCACCGCGAAGAGTTGCGGAAAGGTGATCGAGGGCTCCGGCTTCGTCTACGCCCCGCAGCGGGTGATGACGAACGCCCACGTCGTCGGCGGCGTCAAGAAGCCGACCGTGCAGATCGGCGGCGAGGGCCGCGAGTACCAGGCCGAGGTCGTGCTCTACGACTGGAAGCGCGACATCGCGGTGCTCAAGGTGCCCGGCCTCAAGGCCACCCCGTTGCAGTTCGAACCGAAGGTGGAGAGCGGCGCGGACGCGATCGTGGTCGGCTTCCCGGAGAACGGCGCCTTCCACGTCGAGCCCGCCCGGGTGCGGGCCCGGATCCAGGCCGGCGGACCGGACATCTACAAGCGCGGCACGGTCAGCCGCGATGTTTACTCGCTGTACGCCAAGGTCCGCCAGGGCAACTCCGGCGGACCGCTGATCTCTCCGGGCGGCAAGGTCGCCGGGGTGATCTTCGCCAAGTCGCTCGACGACGAGTCCACCGGATACGCGCTCACCGTCGAGGAGGTCCGCGCCGACGCCGAGGCCGGCGCGGTCGGCGAACGCCCGGTGGACACCCAGAGTTGCGCCATGTGACGCATGCTCGGCACCTGTTCGGGCAGACGTGCGAACAGCGCCGCGGCGTGCGGCGACGGCGGGGTGGGGTGGGGCAATGCTCGGGCATTCGCACGCGGTAAGCGGGGCACTGGTGTTCGCCGCGACGGCGCCGATTCTGCCGCAACACCTGTGGCACAACCATCTGTCCGGGGCCGAGATCGTGATCGGCACGTTCCTGACCGCAGGCGCGGCACTGCTGCCCGACCTCGATCACCACAACGGCACGATCGCCAATTTCCTCGGCCCGGTCTCGCGCGCGCTGTGCTCGGGTGTGGCCAAGCTGTCCGGCGGGCATCGGCAGGCGACCCACTCGATCGCCTTCGTGGTGCTGGCCGGGCTACTGACCTGGCAGGGCGTGGAGCACCTGGGCCGGCCGTTCACCCTCACGATGGTCTTCCTGCTGCTCGCGCTGGCGCTGCGGGCGCTGAACCTGTGCCCACCGGGCAAGGGCCTGGCGTCCTGGATCACCATCGTCGCGCTCGCCGGCGGCGGCACGGCGGTGGTCGACCACTGGATGCCGTCGGCTCCCGACTGGCTGCCCATGGTGATCGTGCTCGGCTGTATCGCGCACCTGCTCGGCGACTTTCTCACCAAAAAGGGGATACCGCTGCTTTGGCCGCTGGGCACCCGCTTCGAGGTGGCGATCGTCAGCCGGACCGGGAATCGCATGGAGACGCTCGTCCTGGTGCCGGTGATGATGATCGCCACGATCGGCCTTTTGTGGTTCGGCGCATTCGCCTGAGAACGAAAAGGCGGAATCGATCGGTGAATGTGAGGAACTCACCCACCGGAAAGCGGCGCTGCGACGCGGCCCGGTGTCGAGCCGCGTCGAGGCGTCAGCGCGGGAAGCGCAGTCGCAGCGTCAACCAACGTGCCCGTCGGCGCAATATCCCCATCAGCCCCGGGACATGATCCCCCCGGTCGGCAACCGCGCCGACCGGCGCCCCTCGTGTGTGTTCGAACCCGTGAGTGCCAGTGGTGCCGATCTCAACCATGAGGGTCTCTGCCGTCTCCGACCGGGTGTCCCCGGCCCCCGCCGCCATGCTCGGAGCGTTGTACATCCGGCTCATACGGGGGCGCCTACCCGGGTCGCCGACGGCGTAATCGCCCCGCTTTCGCGGGCCGGAAATGCTACCGGACACCAACGAGTCGATCTGTACGCAAGTGTCGGATATCCCCGGCAAAATTACACAAGAAAAGGGCGAAACCACTGTGGAACTTCAGCGCTCGGGTTCCGGATCCTTCAGCCAGCCCAGGAGTTCCTCGGTGAACGTCGCGGGTTGTTCCTCATGCGGGAAGTGGCCCACCCCGTCGAGCAGTCGCCAGCGGTAGGGCGCCTCCACGTAGCGCCCGGAACCGGCCGCGGTGCGGGGCAGGATCACCGGATCGAGGGCGCCGTGCAGATGCAGCGTGGGCACCTCGACGGGAGCCTTCATCCGGGCCGAGTACTGAATCCCGTCCGGGCGCGGGATCGAGCGGATCAGCCAGCGGTAGTGCTCCGCCGCGCAGTGCGCCGTGCCGGGCACGAGCATCGCCTGCCGGTAGCGCGCGATCGACTCGTCGGCCGGCCGGCCCGGCGCCGACCACCCGCGCAGCATGTCGCCGACCATCGCCGCGCCGTCGCGGACCAACTGCCGCTCGGGCACCCACGGCCGCTGAAAGCCGAAGATGTGCGAACTCGCCGCCATCTGGTGCCGATCGGTCAGCAGCGCGCCGCGCAGCCGCCGGGGGTGCGGCATCGACACCGCGACCAGTCGGCGCACCACCTTGGGCCGCAACACCGCGGCGGTCCAGCCCAGATAGGCGCCCAGGTCGTGACCGACCACGATCGCGTCCGGCTCGCCCAGCGAGCGGATCACCCCGGTCACGTCCAGGGCCAAGGTGATCGGATCGTAGCCTCGCGGGGTGCGGTCGCTGCCACCGTAACCGCGCAGATCCAGCGCGACCGCGCGGTAGCCCGCCCGGGCCAGCACCGGCATCTGATGCCGCCAGGCCCACCAGAACTGCGGGAAACCGTGCAGCAAGAGCACGACCGGGCCCTCGCCCATCTCGGCGATGTGGAACCGCGCGCCGTTGGCGGCGATGTCGCGGTGCGTCCAGGGCCCGGCCACGTTGACCACGGTGCTCTCGGGAACCGTCATGACGAGCAGCGTCGCACACTCGCCATCGCGCTCCTGTTTCCGGCGCCGGTTCGGGCAGGACGTGCCGTCGGGTCAGCCGACGTTCTTCAGCGTGGTGACGGTGTCCCGGGTCGTGGTGATCGTTCGCTCCGGGGCCCGAACCTTCTTGAACGACTTGACGCCGTAGAACGCGAGAGCCCCCGCGAGCAGGAGATAGAAGCCGCCGACGATCAGGAAACTCCACGCCACGCCGAGACCGAGGGCGTGGATTCCGTACACGACCGCGAAGCTCAGGAAGACGAACGCGAACACGCCCACGAAGGCCGCCGCGCCGAACGCGCCGCCACCCTTGGCGACGTTGACGACGCTGACCTTGACCTCGCTCTTGGCGAGCGCGATCTCACTGCGCACCAGCGTGGACATGTCGCGGCTGGCCGACGAGAACAGCTCGCCGAGGGATCGTTGTGCGTCGACGGGCACGTCCTGGGCCGGGGACCTGTCGGTGCCTGCCATGGTCACTCCTCGTACGGGTTTGGATAATCCGACCCCGATCATGCCCTGCTGCGGCGATACGTATCCACTGGGGCGCGTCGTACGAGTGTTTCGGATGGGAAACGAAGCGGTCAGGAGTGCCCGCGCTTCTCGTCGCGGAGTCGATCCGCGTCCGCTTGGTAGACGTCCGGAATGCCGTCGCCGTCGTCGTCGCGATTCTCCTCGGCGCATACCCGGGCGTACGTGTTGTTCCTTATCCGCAGCACGATCGAGGCCGCGCCGGCCGCCAGTACCGAGCCCACCAGCACCGCGGCCTTGGCCTGTTCGGTCAGTGTCGGGTCGTCGGTGAAGGCGAGTTCGCTGATCAGCAGGGATACCGTGAAGCCGATGCCGGCCAGCATCGACATGCCGAGCACGTCCCACCACGTGAGGTCGTCGCTGAGTTGGGCCCGGGTGAACCGGGCGACCAGCCAGGTGCCCACGAAGATGCCGACCACCTTGCCCGCGATCAGGCCGATCATGATGCCGAGCGTGGGTCGCTCGGTGAACACGTCGGCGAGCACCGGGCCGGAGACCGCGACGCCCGCGGACAACAGCGCGAAGATCGGCACCGCGAGCCCTGCGGAGACGGGGCGGACCAGGTGCTCGACGTGCTCGGCAGGCGAGGTCCGCTCGTTGCGGTCGGGAACCACGCGCATCAACAGGCCCATTGCCACGCCCGCGACCGTGGCGTGCACCCCGCTCTCGTGCATCAGCGCCCAGATCACCAGGGCGAGCGGTACGTAGCACCACCAGCCGCGCACCCGGAAGCGCTGGAGCAGGGCGAAGACCACGAGCAGGGCGAAGGACGCGGCCAGGGCGAGGAAGTTCACCGAATCGGTGAAGAAGATCGCGATGATCAAGATCGCGCCGAGGTCGTCGACCACCGCGAGGGTCAGCAGGAACGAACGCAGCGCCGAGGGCAGGTTGGTGCCGATCACCGCGAGAACGGCCAGTGCGAAGGCGATGTCGGTCGCGGTGGGGATCGCCCAGCCGTCGGGCGAGCCGCCGCCCGCGTTCACCGCGAAGTAGAACAGCGCGGGTGTGAGCATCCCGCACGCGGCGGCCGCCACCGGCAGTACCGCCTGGGCGGGATTGCGCAGGTCGCCGACCACGAGTTCGCGCTTGAGTTCGATGCCGGCCACGAAGAAGAACACCGCGAGCAGCCCGTCCGCGGCCCAAGTGCCCAGCGACAGACGCAGGTTGAGTGCCTCGGGGCCGATTCGGAAGTCGCGCAGGTCGTGGTACGCGTCGCTCCACGCCGTATTCGCCCAGATCACCGCGACCACCGCCGCGATCAGCAACAGCGCGCCGCCGACCGTTTCGGTGCGCAGTGCGTCGGCGATGAAATTCCGCTCGGCCAGGGTGGACGGACGCCGAAAGAATTTGTTGCGCGGTGCGGACTGGGCACCCACGGGACCTCCAGGTCGGCTGCGGCTCGCAGGCATATACCGCCCCGCGAAAACGACAAAACAGCGCCGACCAGACTTCCCGGCATGCCTCCTGCGGGAGACCCATGAGATGGGGTGGTGAAATCCGACCCCGATCGCCGTAAGTATATCGATGACAAGTGCGATCCGGTGGAACCGATCGGTACGGCCACCGCCGGCGCATCGGCAACGCAAAGGCCCCGTACCGAAGGTGACTTCGGTACGGGGCCGGCGGAGGTCGGGCCCGGCGGTCGCTCAGTCCTGGCGGCGCGGCAGCACCGCGTTGTCCGGGGCGGAGAGGGAGCGAGACGCGGCGGGCTTGTTCGGGGACTGCGCGGAGGCGGTGATGATCGCGTTCCAGTCGGGCACGTTCTGGTTCACGCCCAAGCCTTGCAGCTTGGTGATCACCGCGGGGTCTTGGCCCTCGAGCCAGTCGGTGAGCTGACGGAAGGTCACACAGCGCACGTCGGCCTTCGTGCAGACCGAGGTCACCGTGTCCCGGACGGCATTCATGTAGATGCCGCCGTTCCAGTCCTCGAAGTGGTTACCGATGAACAACGGCGCGCGGTTGGTGGTATAGGCGCGCTGGAATCCGTTCAGGTAGAAATCGCGGGCCTCTTTCTCCCACGCGTCCTTCTTGGACGGATCGTACTTGCCGTGCAGCGCTTCCTGCTCGTACATGATGTTGTAGTCCATGGAAAGCTGAGACTTGTTCGGGTTTCCCGGCCACGGCAGCGACTGGAGCGGGAAGTCCCAAATACCGGACTCCTTGCCGCGCTTGGGCCATACCTGGAGACCGCCGGCGGAACTCGCGTCGTAGCGGAAGCCCATTTCCTTGCCGGCCCGCATCAGATTCGACTGGCCCTCCAGGCACGGAGCCCGGCCGCCGATGAGTTCCTTGCCCGGCGCGTAGTCGAACGGCAGCGGCGGAAGGTCGGCGTACCCGGTGTTGGTCTTCCAGTTCTGGACGAACTTGACCGCCTGTTCGGTCTCGTTCTTCCAGTCCGCAGGGCTCCAGCTCTTGCCGCTGGTGGCGCTGTTGCAGAAGTGCCCGTTGAAGTGGGTGCCGATCTCGTTGCCCTTGAGCCAGACCTCACGCATCTGGATGATCGTGTTGCGCACCGTTTCGTCCGACATGAAGTTGATGTCGGAAGCGCCGGCCGCGTGCTTCGGGCCGGTGTACATGGCCTTTTTCGTCTTCGGGAGCACATAGATGCCGCTCAGGAAGTACGTCATCTGGGCCTTGTTTGCCTCGGACAGCTTCGAGAATTCCGAGACCAGCTTGTTGCCGTCCTCGGCCGCGCCATCCCAGGAGAACACGACGAACTGCGGCGGCTTCTCGCCCGGCTTGAGCTTCTCCACCTTGGGCTGGTTCGGCTGCGGGCCGGTGTCGGCGGTCGAGCCGTCGCCGATCGGCTTGACCGGACCTCTCGGTTTGTCCGATTCCTTGCCCGGAGCGCTCGGATTTCCGTTGCCGGAGGTCTTTGCAGAGGAGTTGCCGGAATCTTTCCCGTCCTTTGCGAAAACCACGAAACCGATAGCGGCCAGGACTGCGACAACGACGAGCACCGCAGCGCCGCGGACAGTTCGCACAGTTCACCTCTTCCCATGGACATGCCGGACCGGGCTGTATTCCCTATCGATACATACGCACGCCGGGGTCACCCGGTTGCGTGCGTGCCCGGACCGCTTCCCCACGTACCCGAGTCGGGACGCATCGGATCACCCGGGGAGCGTGAGCGCGGACACACCACCGTACGGGGAGTGAGGCCCCGGAAGCGATCCGAGCCGCGCGCGGCCGTCAGGGGTCGACCCGGAACTCGATTCGTCCGCTGTACATGCCCATCGCACAGGTCCAGGTGAGGGTGCCGGCGCGCGGTATGCCCAGGTCGATCCTGGTCTCCCCGGTCGCCGGCAGGACCCGCTGCACGTCCCGGGCGGGCAGCACGAAGCCCCGGGTGCAGCCGGTGGTGTGGTCGGTACGCAACACCAGGACGGTGCGCACGCCGGCCCGGGCCGGCGCGCGGGCCGGGTGGTAGCCCTCGTTCTCGACCCGGACGGTGACCCGCTGGACGCCGTCGGCGCCGGTACTCGCCGCCGCGTGGTCCACGGCGCCCACCGCGGCCGGTGTCCACCAGCCGCCCAGGCGCAGTCCGGAGGCGATCGTCCACGCGGCCACCGCGAGCACCAACAGGCCCAGCAGTGCGGTCGGTCGGCCACGCAGGACCCGCCCGGAGGCGCCGACCAGCAGGCCGAGCGCGGCGAACAGCGGGAGGGTTCCGAGCACGAAGCCGGTCAGTACGGCGGCTCCGCCGAACGCGTTTCCCGAGGTCACCGCGACCAGTTCGACGCCCAGGGTGACCCCGCACGGCACCAGCACGGTGGCGGCGCCCAACAGCAGCGGGCCGCGGCCGGTGCCGCGGGACGAGGCGCGCGGCAGCAGTCTGCCGACCCCGGGCACCCCGAGCATCGACAGGCCGAAGAGCACCATCAGCGCGCCCGCCAGGAGCAGCAGGATCGCGCGGGTGCCGGGCGTCGGTTGGATGGCGGCGCCGAGCAGTCCGAGCAGGGCGCCCAGGACGGCGTGTGCGGCGAGCTTGGCGCCCAGGAATGCGGCCAGCGCGCGGGGGAGCAGGCCGCGCGGTGGTGCGGTCGCGCAGTCGCCGGCCGGGGTCGGGCACGGGCGGACCGCGCCGGCGAGCAGGCCGCCCTGGACCGCCGCGCAGGACGCGCCGCCCGCGACGAACCCTGCGCCGAGCCCGGTCGCGAACAGAGTGAGCACCTGCACGGAACCACCCCCACTCCGGGGAGGTTACGGGCCATCACACACGGTGTGGAAGGTTCTCGGCCTGAAACACCTGTTTCACCCATGCGGGTGCATATTTTACGTTCCGAAGAGGATAGCCTTACCGTGACGAGATAAATACTTAGAGTGAACTTGGCTTATCCGGCCCGACACTCTCGTTCGACTCGCGCGCGCCGCCATCCCTGCGGCAGCCATGCCCGCCATGACATGACTGACCCCGGAGGACACGGACATGCCCGTTGCCCCTGACATCACGCCCGCGCCGGCCTCCCGGGCCGCCACGCTGCGCGCGGATTTCGGCGCCTCACTCGTGGTTTTCCTGGTCGCCGTGCCGCTTTCACTCGGCATCGCGCTCGCGGCCGGGGCCCCGCTCGGCGCCGGCATCATCTCGGCCGTGGTCGGCGGCATCGTCGTCGGCCTGCTCGGTGGCGCCCCACTCCAGGTGAGCGGTCCCACCGCAGGTCTGACGGTGATCGTGGCCGGCCTCGTGCAGACCTACGGCTGGCGGGTGACCTGCCTGGTCACCATCGGCGCCGGCCTGCTGCAGGTCCTGCTCGGCCTGCTCCGGGTGGCCCGGGCCACCCTCGCCCTGTCGCCGGCCGTCGTGCACGGCGTCGTCGCGGGCATCGGCGTGGTGATCGCGCTGGCCCAGTGCCACGTGGTCCTGGGCGGTGCGCCGCAGCGCTCGGCCTGGGAGAACCTGCGCGAACTGCCCACCCAGGTCGGCAATCTGCGTGCTCCCACGGTCGCGGTCGGGGTGATCACCGTGGTCCTGCTGCTCGGTTGGCCGATGCTCGGCCGGCTGCCCGGGCGGTGGGCGCGGCTCGCCAGGGTGCCCGCGCCGCTGATCGCGGTCTCGCTCGCGACGGTGACCGCGGGCACGCTGCACTTGAACGTGGCCCGGGTGGACCTGTCCTCGATCACCCTCACCACCCCCGTGCTGCCGCCGGCGGGCGCGTGGAGCGCGATCGCGGTCGGTGTGGTCAGTGTGGCCCTGGTCTCCGGCATGGAGTCGCTGCTCTCGGCCGCCGCGGCCGACCGACTGCACCACGGGCCGCGGGCCCGGCTCGATCGCGAACTGATCGGCCAGGGCGTGGGCAACGTGGTCTCCGGCGCGATCGGCGGCTACCCGGTCACCGGTGTGGCGATCCGCTCGGTGACCAACGTGCGGGCCGGTGCCCTCACCCGGGCCGCGACGATCCTGCACGGCGTGTGGGTGATGCTGTTCGTGGGTCTGCTCGGTGCGTTGGTCGAGCGCATCCCGCTTGCGGTGCTGGCCGCGCTGGTGATGGTGGTCGGCATCCAGATGGTCAGCCTCGCGCACATTCGACACGTGCACCGGCACCGCGAGTTCCCCGCCTACGCGGCCACGATCGCCGGGGTGATCCTGGCGGGCGTGCTCCAAGGCGTCCTGCTCGGCGTGGTGGTCGCGGTGCTCACCGCGCTGTACCGGCTCAGCCGCAGCACCGTGCGGGTCCATCCCGGCGACGGCGTGCTGCACGTGGAGGTGCACGGGTCGCTGACCTTCCTGTCGGTGCCGCGACTGTCCCGGGTGCTGGGCAAGTTGCCGCCGGGCGAGCACGTCGTGGTGGACATGACGGTGGACTACCTTGACCAAGCCGCGTTCGAGGCGGTGCACTCGTGGCGGGCGGGCTACCTCGCGCGCGGTGGGCGGGTGGACATCGAGGAGATCCACGACGGTTGCTACGAGCGGGCCGCGGGCGGTTCGCCAGGCCCCAAGCGCTCCCGACTGACCCCCTCGCCGCGCTGGTTCGCGCCGTGGTGGCACTGGCAGCGCGCCTGCCCGCGCGAGGACGGCACCGCGTCCCAGGCGCTGGTGGCCGGCGCGCGCGAGTTCCAGCAGCGCACCGCGCCGCTGGTTCAGCCGTTCCTGGAGCGGCTCGCGTTGGAGGGGCAGAAGCCCGCCCAACTGTTCATCACGTGTGCCGATTCGCGGATCGTGCCGAACCTGATCACCGCGAGCGGCCCCGGCGACCTGTTCACTGTGCGCAACGTCGGCAACCTGGTGCCGCGCGGCGAGGCGGGGCACGTCGACCCGAACACGGCCGACGCATCGGTGGGCGCGGCGATCGAGTACGCCGTGGCCGTGCTCGGGGTGCGCAGCATCACGGTGTGCGGTCACTCCGGCTGCGGCGCGATGGGTGCGCTGCTCGGCAAGGTCGGCGAGGCGCCCGAGGCCGGGTCGGGGCCCGGCACCACGCCGCACCTCGATCGCTGGTTGCGCAACGGCGACGCGTCGCTGGCCCGCTTCACGGCCGGCCCCGCGCCGACCCTGACCGGGTATCAGATGCCGCCGGTGGAACAACTGTGCCTGACCAACGTGGTCCAGCAGTTGCACAACCTGCTCGACCACGCGGTGGTCGCCCAGGCGGTGGCCGAGGGCCGACTCCGGCTGTTCGGCCTGTACTTCGACCTCGCCTCCGCGCAGATGTACCTCTACGACGGCGTGCGCGGCGATTTCGGGCCGGTGGACGCGGAACGGGCCGAGTCCGGGGTGCTGCCGGACGCAGTCGCGGCGGGCGCCGAAGATCACACTTTTCCGGCACTCCACGCGGGGTAGCCACCCCGTACGATCGCGCCGTCGGCCACGATGCCCGCAGCCCGATAAGTGGTCTAAACCAATCGCGGTCCTCCTCTTGCCGGCTCGGGCCGGTCCCTGATGAGCTACGGCGGAAGGAACCGACCGCAGCAGCACGGAGGAGTACGCGTGAGCAACGCAGACCGGAACACCGGGGACAAGGCCGGAGAGGCACTGTCGAACCTGCTGCGCGAGGAGCGACGCTTCGAGCCCCCGCCGGCGCTCGCGGCCGCCGCCAACGTCAAGGCCGAGGCGTACGAGCGCGCGTCGGCCGACCGGCTCGGCTTCTGGGCCGAACAGGCTCGGCGGCTGGACTGGGCGGTGGAGCCCCAGGAGACGCTGGACTGGTCGACGCCGCCCTTCGCGAAGTGGTTCGCCGACGGCAAGCTCAACGTGGCCTACAACTGCGTCGACCGGCACGTCGAGGCGGGCAACGGCGACCGGGTGGCGATCCACTTCGAGGGCGAGCCGGGTGACACCCGCACGCTGACCTATGCCGACCTCAAGCGTGAGGTGTCCAAGGCGGCCAACGCGCTGACCTCGCTGGGTGTCGAGGCGGGTGACCGGGTCGCGATTTACCTGCCGATGATTCCCGAGGCGGTGATCTCGATGCTCGCGTGTGCACGCATCGGTGCCCCGCACTCGGTCGTCTTCGGCGGCTTCTCGGCGGACGCGGTGTCCTCACGTGTCAACGACAACGACGCGCGGATCGTGATCACCGCCGACGGCGGCTACCGGCGCGGCAAGCCCTCCGCGCTCAAGCCGGCCATCGACGAGGCGCTTGAGTCCTGCCCGGACGTGCGCAACGTGCTGGTGGTGCGCCGCACCGGCGGCGACGTCGCGTGGACCGAGGGCCGCGACATCTGGTGGCACGACCTGGTCGACGCGCAGTCCGAGGAGCACGAGCCGCAGGCGTTCGACGCCGAGCACCCGCTGTTCATCCTGTACACGTCGGGCACCACGGGGAAGCCGAAGGGCATCCTGCACACCTCCGGCGGATACCTGACCCAGGCGAGCTACACCCACCACGCGGTGTTCGACCTCAAGCCCGAGACCGACGTGTACTGGTGCACGGCCGACATCGGCTGGGTCACCGGGCACTCGTACATCACCTACGGCCCGCTCTCCAACGGCGCCACCCAGGTCATGTACGAAGGCACGCCGGACTCGCCGCACCAGGGCCGCTGGTGGGAGATCGTGGCGAAGTACGGCGTCACCATCCTGTACACCGCGCCCACCGCGATCCGCACGTGCATGAAGTGGGGCGACGACATCCCCGCGAAGTTCGACCTGTCCTCGCTGCGCGTCCTGGGCAGCGTCGGCGAGCCGATCAACCCCGAGGCGTGGATCTGGTACCGCGAGCACATCGGCGCCGGGAAGACCCCGATCGTCGACACGTGGTGGCAGACCGAGACCGGCGCGATCATGATCAGCCCGCTCCCGGGCGTCACCTCGACCAAGCCGGGTTCCGCGCAGCGCGCGCTGCCGGGCATCTCGGCCAAGGTCGTCGACGACACCGCGACCGAGGTGCCCGACGGTGGAGGCGGCTACCTGGTGCTCGACGAGCCGTGGCCAGCGATGCTGCGCACCATCTGGGGTGACGACCAGCGGTTCAAGGACACCTACTGGTCCCGCTTCGATGGGCTGTACTTCGCCGGCGACGGTGCCAAGAAGGACGAGGACGGCGACGTCTGGCTGCTCGGCCGGGTGGACGACGTGATGCTCGTGTCCGGCCACAACATCTCCACCACCGAGGTCGAGTCGGCGCTTGTCTCGCACGCCAAGGTCGCCGAGTCGGCCGTGGTGGGCGCGACCGACGCGACCACGGGCCAGGCCATCGTGGCGTTCGTGATCCTGCGCGGCTCGGCCGGCGACTCCTCCGACGAACTCGTCGCCGAGTTGCGCGAGCACGTCGGCAGGGTGCTCGGCCCGATCGCCAAGCCCAAGCGCATCCAGGTCGTCACCGAACTGCCCAAGACGCGCTCCGGGAAGATCATGCGCCGCCTGCTTCGGGACATGGCCGAGGGCCGCACGCTGGGCGACGTCACGACGCTGACCGACTCCTCGGTGATGGACCAGATCTCCGCGCAGCAGTCGTCGGCGGCGGCCGAGGACTGAGGCGGGTCGATCGTTCGCGTCGGGCGGCCCGTCCCTTCGGGGCGGGCCGCCCGACGCGTTCAGACCGGGGTGGAGATCGCGTGCGGGCCGAGTACGAACGCCGAGTCGACCTGTTCGGCGAGGTCGACACCGGTCTTCGCGTTGGCCCAGCCGCGCGCGTTCCTGAGGTGGAACTCGACCATCTGCGTGGTGTATCGCTCCCAGTCGCGGCGCTCGAAGCGGGCGTCGCAGGCCCGCAGCAATTCGTCCAGCGCGGAGCGGTTGGCCGGCTCCAGGGTCTCGAAGCCGGGTGCGCGGCCCTTCTCCAGGGCGCGGACGAAGTCGGACTGCACGGTCCAGGTGAGCAGGTCCGCGCCGACGTGCTCACGCAGGAATTCGACGTCCTCGGGGCCTTGGACCTTGTTGCCGACGACCGCGAGCGACACGCCCCAGTCGCGCGCGTAGTCGCGGTATTGCCGGTAGACGCCGACGCCCCTGCGGGTCGGCTCGGCGACCAGGAAGGTGATGTCGAAGCGGGTGAACAGCCCGGAGGCGAACGAGTCCGACCCGGCGGTCATGTCCACCACCAGGTATTCGCCGGCGCCGTCGACGAGATGGTTGAGGTAGAGCTCCACCGCGCCGACCTTCGAGTGGTAGCACGCCACGCCCAGGTCGGACTCCTCGAACGGCCCGGTCGCCATCAGCCGCAGACCGGGCAGGCCGGGCACCTCGCGCGCGCACGCCGCGTGGATCGGGTTGTCCTCGGCGAGTCGGATCAGCCGCGAACCCCGGCCGGGCGGCGTGGTCTTGACCATCTCGGCGACCGAGCCGATCCGCGGGTTGTCGCCGCGCAGCCACTCCTTGATCGCGGGCAGCTCGGCGCCCATCGCGGGCAGTGCCGCGGCGGCGCGTTCGTCCAGACCGAGGGCCACGCCCAGATGCTGGTTGATGTCCGCGTCCACGGCGACCACCGGCCGGCCGGTGGTCGCGAGATGCCGGATGAACAGGGACGACAACGTGGTCTTGCCGCTGCCGCCCTTGCCGACGAAAGCGATCTTCACGGATGGGCCCTCCGATGACGGGTTCGACGATCCGGATTCGAACAGCCCGGGTTCGAACCGGCGGGTCCGAACCGGCGGGTCAGACGTCCGGGGTTCGAACGTCCGGGTTCGACGATCCGGGTTTGACAATCGTTTTCGAATAGGATCATCCGTCGCTCACCGTGTCCACGTCAAGTCGTTCGGTAACCGCGCGTCGATGGGCGCGCCGACCGCTGGGGCGCGCGCGGGCCGGTGTCGCGGGCGGATTCCCGTGCGGCGTAGGGTCGCCCGGGTGAGCACCGCAACCGATCCCCTCGCCGCCCTCGCCGCGCTGCCCGGCGTGCCGGAGGCCGTCGAGGACACCCGCAAGGCCGTCGACCGGCTGCTCGGCCACCGCACGATGCGTCGCCGCAGCATGGACATCAGTGCCGAGTCCGCGCTTCGAGGCGCGCGGGCGAGTGCCGCGCTCGAAGGGGTCGACTGGTCGCTGGAGGAGATCCGCCGCCGGACCGACTTCTCCTCCTCGGGCGAGGACGGCGGCGCGGTGATCGCGGGTGCGCTGCGGTTGTCCGCCGAGATCGGCTCGCTGCTGGGCACCTGGGGGCACAGCCCGCTCCAGGTGCTGGCCCGGCTGCATGTGGTCGCCGCCGCCGACGCGGTGCCCGCGGAGGCGCTCGGCCGACCGCGTCGCGACGGCGAGCTGCCCGGTCCGCTGCCGTCGGCGGAGGAGGTGGCCGCCCGCTTGGACGGGCTGTCCCGACTGCTGCTCGCGCCGTCCTCGGCACCCGCGATCGTGGTCGCCGCCGTCACCCACGCGGAGATCCTCACGCTCGCCCCGTTCGGCTGGGGCAACGGCCTGATCGCCCGGGCCGCGCAGCGGATCGTCCTGGTCACCCGCGGTCTGGATCCCAAGGGCGCGGCCGTGCCCGAGGTCGGTCACCTGGAACTGGGCGTGGACGCCTATGCGGCGGCGCTGCGCGCGTACGAGAGCGGCACCGCGGAGGGTGTGGCGACCTGGATCCGGCACTGCGCCGAGGCGATGACGCTGGGCGCGCGCGAGAGCGTCGCGGTCTGCGAAGCGGTGATGCGCGGGATCTGATCGGGTCCCGCGGACGGGACCGGACACACGAGACGGCGGCGCCCTCGAGGACGCCGCCGTTTGGTCACTCCCACCGGGGTACCAAGCGTGTACCTGTTATGACGATCGGCGCCCGCATGCGCATCCACGGGGGGAAGAACATGCGGGTCGTCCGACGCGTTCGGCCCCTACGAGGGTCGGTCGCACGTGGGTTCCCGGCAGTCGTGTCCGGTCCGCCCGAGCCGACCGCCGAAGCGAGGCCGTACGGGCCGTTGGTCCCTTTTCTAGTGGGTTGCCGGGAGGAGGGGAACCCCTGGCCCAAGATCTTTACTTTTGGCCTTTGTCGGATTTGCTCCCGATCCGCCGGGCCTTCGGCCCGCTCGTGTTTCGCGCCCGCCCTGCCCGGCCCGGCGGGCGATCCGCATCCCGGTGGGGTGCCGGGGGGTCAGCGGCGCTTCTTGGCGAGGTACCAGACGAAGCCGGCCGCGGTGGCGCCCGCGCCGATCGCGGTCGCGGCGAGCACGGGGCGCGAGGGGACCGACAGGGACGGCACCCGCTGGCGCAGCGCGACCGGCCGGCTGAACACCAGCACGGGCCAGCCTCGCCCGGTCGCCTCGCGGCGCAGTCCGCGATCGGGGTTGACCGCGTACGGGTGGCCGACCTCCAGGAGCATCGGCAGGTCGGTGATCGAGTCGCTGTACGCGTAGCAGGAGGTGAGGTCGTAGCCCTCGGTTCGGGCCAACTCCTTGACCGCCGCGGCCTTGTTGGGACCATACGCGTAGAAGTCGATCTCGCCGGAGTAGCGGCCGTCCTCGACGACCATCCGAGTGGCCACCACCCGGTCCGCGCCGAGCATGTCGCCGATCGGCTCGACCACCTCGGCTCCGGATGAGCTGACGATGACCACGTCGCGGCCCGCAGCGTGGTGTTCCTCGATCAGCGAAGCGGCCTCGTCGTAGATGATCGGGTCGATCATGTCGTGCAGGGTTTCCGCGACGATCTCGCGCACCTGCTGGACGTCCCAGCCGCGGCACAGTGCGGAGAGATATTCACGCATGCGCTCCATCTGGTCGTGATCCGCGCCACCGACGAGGAACACGAACTGCGCGTAGGCACTCTTGAGGACGGAGCGGCGATTGATGAGACCGCCGTGGTAGAAGGATCTGCTGAACGCCAGCGCACTGGACCTGGCGATGATGGTCTTGTCGAGGTCGAAGAAGGCTGCTGTCCGCTTCGGCGCCTGGGTTTCCACAGTTCACGAGGATAAGGGCAGCCATTCGGCGTAAACTCCACGTCGTGGGTTTGCTAGAGAACCCCCTCGGGTACATCCTGGAAGTCACGGATCGTTCGCGACCGTGCTAACCCGGTCCGACTCCTCCCCCCCCGAGTCGGCCGTGGAGACGACCCCCGCTCTCCCCCCCGGCGGGGGTCGTCGCTTGTCCGGGGGACTTTTTTGCGCCCGTACGAGTGCGTAGGTCGGCCTTTGTCCGACTAGCCGCCGGGGTGCGTGATTGTCGGTGCGGTGTCCGGGTCGGCCCGGCTCGGATTGAATCCGCGATTCCGCGTCGAGCGATGCGGGTGAGGCCGGCGACTTTTCCGGATCTGTCGTTCTCCGCTGTTTCGGGTGGATTCCCGGGCGATTTTCGGCGTTCTACGCGCGCCGACGCCAAAGGCATGCCCGCAACCGCTCGGCTGTCCCTCGTACGAGTGAATCCGCTATCCACAACCACGGCCTTGTCCACAGGCACGAACCACCCGCTCGGCCGAGCGCGCGCCGGCGGCGACGGTGGGGTCAGTTCTCGGGAGGACCGGTTCGGACGGACCTCCCCGACCCCCTGGAGGTTCCGTGGCAGCGCTCTCCCCACCCCGGCCGGCCCGCCCGCTCCTGGTGACCGGCGATCCCGCCCTGCTCGACGATCTCTTGCGGTTGTGTGCCGCGGCCGGGATCGAGCCGGAGGTGCAGCCGGATGCGGGCGCGGCGCGGACCGCGTGGCCGGCGGCGCCGCTGGTGATCGTCGGCGACGACGTGACGCCGGGCCTGGCCCGGTGCGGGCTGCCTCGCCGGGAGGACGTGGTGCTGATCGGCGCCGACCTGGACGACGGCGACGTGTGGCGACGGGCCCTGGACGTGGGGGCGGATCATGTGGTGTTCCTGCCCGACGCCGAGGCGTGGATCGTCGACCGGCTGGGCGATGTCGCGGAGGGCACCGGGCCGGACGCGCACACGATCGCGGTGCTCGGCGGTTGCGGTGGCAGCGGGGCCAGCACGTTGGCCTGCGCGCTCGCGGTGACTGCGGGGCGCCGGGGGCTGAGCACCGCGCTGGTGGACGTGGATCCAAGTGGAGTACGTACGGGTTCCCTGGCGGGTGTGTACCGGGTGAACGCGCATCTCAGCAGGTGGGGGAGGGTGCTTCGGGCCGTCTGGATCATTGTGAGATTCCTGGGGCTACTGGCAGATTTTGCGAGTGATCCGTGTAATCTGCCGGTCCATGGGGGATTCTAGAAGTCGCGGGTTGTCCTTGATCATTTCGCCGGGGGCCGGCGGGACGGTCGTCGAGGACGCGCCGGCCATCGAGGACGGGCTGGCCGATGTTGCGGTGTTGCATCGGCGGGTCGCGGCCGGGGTGGACTCGCGGGACGAGCAGGAGTTCTTCCAGGACACGTTGGTCGAGTACCTGTGGGCCCGGGACGTGGCCGGCCTGGCGGCGTCGACGCTGAGCGGGCTCGCGAAGCCGGTCGAGGAGTTGTGCTCCTTCTACGATCTGGCACCGTGGCACCTGACCCCGCGTCACCTGGACCGATACTTCGCGGGTGTCGGCAAGCGGGCACCGTCGACGAACCGGGGAAAACTCACCAAGATCGACAGCTACTTCGCGTTCCTCGAACAGCGATACGCCGGCGAGATCGCGAGGCGGTTCGGGGCGGTCGTCGAGTCGCCGATCGATCCGTTCAACCGGCCGCACCACCGCGGCGACTTCGGACTGCGGCTGCCGCCCTCGAAGCGGGCGATGACCGAGTTCTTCGCGGGCTGGCGGGCGGGTCTGCCCGGTGCCCGCAAGTTCCCGGTCGCCGTCCGGGACTACGTGATGGCGAAGCTGACCTACATCTCCGGAGTGCGCGCGACGGAGTTGTGCGGGGTCCGGCTCGGCGACGTCCACTGGGAACTCGGGCAGTGGGGACGCTTCCTCGTCCAGGGCAAGGGCGCCCGGGGATCGGGTCCGCGCGAGCGCCAGGCATACCTGTTCCAGGAGGGCCGCGAACTTCTGTGGTGGTATGTCGAGGAAGTCCGCGGCGACTTCCGCGACGATCCCTCCGATCCGTGCGCGCCGCTGTTCCCCTCGGAGCGGCTGCCGAAGGCGATCGCCGCGCTGAACGTCGGGGTGGCCCCCGCGGTGGGCCCCAACGCGTTCCGCACGGCCCTGAAGGCCGCAGCCAAGCTTCACCTGCCGGGGCCGGTGACGAACCTGTTCCCGCACCTGCTGCGGCACGCCTGCGCGACACATCTCTACGAGGGCGGCATGGCGTTGTGGGACGTTCAGAAAGTGCTCGGCCACGAATGGGCGAGCACCACGGTCGGCTACCTTTCCTCGGTCCAGGCCGACCCCGAGAAGGCCAGTCTGGAAGCGTCGCGCCGCGCGGTTCGGCGTCTGAGCATGGAGGTCTGAACCGGTGAAGTGGAACTTGAGGATGGTCGCCGCCCAGCGCGACATCTGGCGGCCGACGCAGTTGCTCGCCGCCTTCGAACAGGTCGGGTTCACGCCCTCGTTGAGCAAGGTCGCGGCTTTGTGGAGCGGGAAACCGGTCACGGTCCGCCTGGAGGACCTCGACAAGATCTGCGCGGCCCTGGACTGCACGGTCGCCGACCTCATGCACGCCGAGCCGCAGGCGCACGTCGTCGCCCGGACCGAGGGCGAGCGACGGGTCGTGGGCGCCGAGGGCGCGGTTCGTCCGGTCCCCGGCCGCGGCAGCGGCCGGGGACCGCGAGGACTGCCGCCGAACTGAGGACGGGACGAAGTGGCATGAGCAACGACGTTCGGACCGTTCGAGTCGACGCCTGCGTCGACTGCGGCGGTTGGGGACGGGTCCAGGCGAACGGGCTCTGCCCGGCCTGCGGGCAGTGGAACCGCGGCAGCCGTGACCGAACGACGGGTCCGTGCCGGCGGTGCGGGCACGAGACCCGCGTGAACGGCGACCGGGTCTGCCGGCCGTGCGCGGTCGAGATCCGCATCGGCGACGAGGAGTTCGGGCCGATGCTGCGGGGACTGCGGCCACTGGTCGTCCGGCCGCTGCAGCTGGCCCTCACCCTGGAGGATGTTCCCGGGGTCGTCCCGCAGGCACAGCCGGTCCGCAAGAGCTCGCGGCCGCTTTTGCGGGCGCGCGAGCGCAGGCGACTGCGTGACCGCGACCCGACACCCGCCGACGACCCCGGGGTCTGCACTCCGCAGATCTTCGGGCAGTTGGCGTGTTTCCGGGCCCCGGCGCGAACACTGACGTTCGCACACGCCCAACGGATTCGCGATCGCGAGATTCCCGAGATGGCGGTGGTCCGGGAGGCGATCGAGCGGCGCGTCTCGCAGCGCGGGATGAGCCAGGCGTGGCGGCTCATGGCCATCCAGATGGCCAGGCTCGCCCTGGCGAGCCGCGAGGCCGACCAGGTCCTGGTCGAGGACCGGGACCTCGCGCATCTGCCCGAGCTTCGGCGGCCGATCGCCGACATGCTCGGGGACCTCGGCATGCTGCGAATCCGGCTCGGCCGCGGGAAGCCCACGAAGAACCAGCACCTGCCGAAGGTCAGCTGCGAGCAGTGCCTGACATGGTGGGGCAACAGTCGGCCCGTCTGCAATCCGTGTTCGAGGTGGGCTCGCAAGCGGACCTCGGGCACCTGCGATCGATGCGCGCGGACGATGCTGCCCTTGGACGAGGGGAAGTGCCGGCTCTGCCTGTTGGTCCTGCTCGAACACAGCCTGACCGGCGGCCCGGTGGTCGACCAGCTGGCTCTGGGAAGCCCGGGCTTCCCGGGCCTGACCTCGCGCGGGACCGGCCGCGACATCGAGGACGTCCGACGGCGCAATGCCCACCTGGCCCGACAGGCCGAGCGCGTGGTTTCCGAGCACACGGTCGACCCCGCGCAGCCGGGTCTGTTCCCGACGCCCGATCGGGACTGGCGGGCCATTTCCGCCCCGGACCTGCTCGAACTCGGCCCCGAGGCGCGTCGACTCGTCGGCGAGCTGGACCGGCTCGCCCGCGAGCAGTCCTGGAACAAGCAGACCCGCAAGACGAACATGCGGTCGTTGCGCATCCTCGTCGGATGGCTCGGCGCCGACGCGCCGATCCTCGCGCGCGACGTCGCGGAGGTCGGGCGCCTGAGCACGCATCACTCGGGCCTGCGGGTCTCCTGGTTCCTGCGCGAGCGGCAACTCCTGATCCCCGCCCCCGACATCGACGCGCAGGAGGCCGCGGTCGAGCGGTTGGCCGGGTCGGTGCCGGACAAGTTCCGCCCGGGGGTCGACGCCTGGGTCGCCGTCCTGCGAGGCGAGGGCCGACTGCCCTCGCCGACGATGCCGTGGCGAACCATCCGAAACTACGTGAACTACGTCGTTCCGGTTCTCCAAGGCTGGTCCGAACGGGTGGAATCCCTGCGAGAGGTCACCACCGAGGACATCGAGAAGGCCATCGACGCGCGCGGCCGTGACAACTCCACGATCCACGTCGCCATTCGCTCGTTCTTTCGCGCGCTGCGGCGGGAACGGCTGATCTTCGGCAACCCGGCCCGCGACATACAACGACCTTCGCGCCGGAGCATCCCACGACCGATTCCCTCGGATCGACTCAAGGGACTCCTCGACCGGGCACCCTCGACGAAGGACAGGATCGCCCTGCTGCTGATGGCCGTATACGGCATTCGTCCCATGGCGATCTGCAACCTCCTGACGCGCGACGTCGATCGAAACGCAGGGCGAATAACCGTGCGCGGAACGGGAGTTCCCCGCATCGTCCACATCGACGAGTTCGCTCTCGACCTGATCGGACAGTGGTTCCGAGAACGTCACGAGCGCTGGCCGCTGAGCACCAATCCACACTTGCTCGTCACGGCCGTGAGCGCCATGCACGCCGACCATCCGCCGATGACCTACATCGCCTTCCGACGCCTCTTCAAGACGATCGGCCTGAACGCCACCCAGCTGCGGCGCGACCGGATCCTGGACGAAGCGGTCCACTCCGCAGACCCGGTCCACCTCATGCGGGTCTTCGGCATCGGCGCCGAAAGCGCCCTGCAATACGTCAGGGCGGCCCACCCCGAACACTTCTCCATCGACCCCACCCAGGCCTGACCTCAGCCCTCCGAAAACCCGCGAACCCGATGCCCTCCACCACTGAAAAGCCGAACCCGCACTCGGGTTCCCGGCAAAACCCCGTCGAGAATCTGCGAACCCGTTGCATTGACTCGGCGGGGGACTGGACGTGCTGCTCGGCGGCGAGGACGAGAGCGGCCTGCGCTGGCCGGACCTGGCGAGCGCGCGTGGCCGGATCGACGGTGGCGCGCTGTCGGACGCGCTGGTGCGTCTGCACGGGCTGACCGTGCTCTCGTGGGATCGCGAGCGACCACCGGGGATCCCGCCGGACACGATCCGCTCGGTGGTGCGGGCGGTGCGCAGACGGCACGACGTCGCGGTGCTCGACGTGCCGCGGCACACCGACTCGGCGGGGGCGGAGGCACTGCGGCAGTGCGACACCGGGTTGTTGGTGGTGCCGGCCGAGGTGCGGGCGCTGGCCGCGGCGGCGCAGGTGTCGGCCCGGATCGGGCCGATGTTGCGCGACCTGCGGGCGGTGGTGCGGCAGCCGAGTTCCTCGGGGCTGACGTCGGAGGCGGCCGCACGCGGGCTCGGCCTGCCGCTTGCGGGCGAGTTGCGACCGGAGGCGGGATTGTCGGCCGCCGCCGAGCGGGGCGATCCGCCGGGCCTGCGCTCGCGAGGACCGTTGGCCCGGTTCTGTCGTGAATACCTGGCGGGCAATCCGGCCGCCACGGTGCGTAGGGAGGCCGCGTGAGTGCGCGCGAGGTGCCGCCGATGCCGCCGTTCCCGCCGCCGACGCCCGTGCCGGGCGGGTCGCCGCCACGGGGTGGGCGGGAGGTGCGGCCGACGGGGGTGCCTCAACCGCCGCCGTGGCCGGTGCCGACGCCGGCGAGCGGGGGCACCGGGGTCTTCTCGGCACCGCAACTGCGGACGGTGCCGGCGGCCGGCGCATCCGTTCCCGCGCCGAGCGTGCCGTCGCCGCCGGATCCGGATCTGGTCGATGCGGTGCGCTCACGGTTGGCGGCGGGCGGCCACGAGCCGACGCCCGGCGCGGTGGCCGCCGCGCTGCGTGCCGAGGGGCGGGTGCTCGGCGAGGCGGCGTTGCCGGATCTGGTCCGGGCGTTGCGGTCGGAGATCGCCGGGGCCGGGCCGCTGGACGCCCTGTTGCGCGATCCCGAGGTCACCGACGTGCTGGTCAACGCGCCCGACGAGGTGTGGATCGACCGGGGCGCGGGGCCGCAGCGCACGGCGGTGACGTTCGCCGACGACGCGGCGGTTCGGCGGCTCGCCCAGCGGCTGGCGAGCGGTGCCGGGCGGCGGTTGGACGATGCCTCGCCGTATGTGGACGCGACGCTCGCCGACGGGATCCGACTGCACGCGGTGCTGCGTCCGGTCGCGGTGCGCGGGACGTGCCTGTCGTTGCGGGTGCCCCGGCGCACCTCGCTGGGCCTGGCCGATCTGGTCCGGGCAGGTTCGTTGTCGCCGGTCGCGGCCGAGCTGCTGTGTGCGGTCGTCTCGGCACGCGCCGCGTTCCTGGTCTCCGGCGGCACCGGCTCGGGCAAGACCACGCTGCTCGGGGCGCTGCTCGGATGTGCGCATCCGGCCGAACGGCTGTTGCTGGCCGAGGATTCGGCCGAGCTGACGCCGCGTCATCCGCACGTGGTGCGGCTCGAGTCGCGCCCGGCCAACGTCGAGGGCGCGGGCGAGGTGACGCTGCGGGACCTGGTCCGACAGGCCCTGCGGATGCGGCCGGACCGACTCGTGGTCGGGGAAGTGCGCGGTGCCGAGGTGGTCGAGTTGCTCGCCGCGCTCAATACCGGCCACGAGGGCGGTTGCGGCACCGTGCACGCGAACTCGGCGGCGGATGTGCCGGCGCGGCTCGAGGCACTCGGCGCACTGGCGGGCCTCGGCCGGGACGCACTGCACAGCCAGCTGGCCGCCGCGCTCGATCTGGTCGTGCATGTGGTGCGCGAGCGGGACGGCCTGCGTCGAGTGGCCGAGATTCATGTGCTCGAACGGGATATGGCGGGTTGGGTGCGCCCGGTGTCCGCCATGAGCTTCGAGCGCGGCGGCGCCTCTCGACCCGGACCGGGCCATCAGCGGCTGACCGCGCTGCTGGCGGGCTGGTGGCGGGGGTGAGGGCTTGTTGAGCGGCTTTGGGTGGGGGTGGGTCGGGGGCGCTGACGCGCCGGGGGTGGGTGGCGGGTGTGGGGCGGGGGCTTCGGGCGGGGCCGGCTGTGTTGGGGTCGGGGCTGGGTGCGGGGGTGGAGGTTCGGGTGTCTGAGTGGGTGTGTTGTCGGTTGGGGGGTTGGGGCGGGTGACGGCGGCGGGGTTTGCGGCTGTCGGGGCCGCGGGGCTGGTGTGGCTGTCGATGACTCGGGTCGGCCCGGCTCGGCTGCGGGCGGTGTTGGGGGCGCTCGATGTCGAGCGGGTGGGTCGATCGGTGCTCGGTGCGGTGGTGCGGCGGCATCGCATGCCGCTTGCGCTGCTCGCGGCCGGGAGCGGCGCCGCGCTGCTGCTGGGGTCGCCGGTGCCCGTGCTCGTGGCCCTGCCGGGGGCGTGGGTGTTGCGTCGCCGGCGGGCGCGGGCCGCGGCCGGTCGGGAGGCCGCCGCGGTGCGGGGCGGAGTCGTCGGGTTGTGCGCCGCGCTCGCGGGGGAACTGCGGGCGGGCCGGTCGCCGGAGGAGGCGTTGGCGGCGGCCGCGCACGCGGTGCGGGGGCCGGTTCTGGCGGTGGTCGGCGAGGCGATCGGGACGGCCCGGGTCGGCGGTGATGTGCCGGATGCGCTGGATCGGGCAGCGGCCCGTCCCGGGGCGGCCGGACTTCGACGGCTCGCCGCGTGCTGGCGGATCGCGACCGGTCGGGGCGCCGGGTTCGCGTCGGCGCTGGAACGGATCGCGGCCACGCTCCGGGCCGAGGAGGACGCGCACGAGGAATTGCTCGCCGAACTCGCCGGGGCCCGCTCGACCGCGCACGTACTGGCCGCGCTGCCGGTCTTCGGCCTGTTGCTGGGCAGCGGCCTCGGCGCCCGACCCTTGGACGTACTGCTGCGCGCACCGGCCGGGATCGCCTGTCTGTGCGCCGGCCTGACCCTGGTGGCCATCGGTCTGGAATGGACGGACCGCCTGACCACCCGCGCCGCCCCGGGGTCGGCGTGAGGGCCGCGGCGACGGGTGCCGCCGGTGGGTTTGGGGTCCGGGACGGGCGGTGGTGCCCGTGGTAGCGGGCGTGGTCGGTCTCGAGGGTGGGGCGGGGGTGGTGAGCACGGTGGCGGCGTGGGTGGCGGTCGTCGCGGCGGCGGGGGGTGCCGGGGGTGCCGTGCGGGGGAGGGGGGTGCGGGGCCGGCGGGCGTCGGGGCGGGGGCGCGATCCGGTGTGGCGGCGGCGGGTGGCGGCGTTGCTGGGCGGGGCGGCCGTGTTCGTCCTGTTCGGCGGGTGGGTCGGAGGTGGGGCGGGAGTCGTGGTGGCGGTCGTGCTCGATCGGCGGCTGGGCCGGCTGGAATCGCGTTCCGGGCAGGCGCTTCGGGAGCGGTTGCGAGCCGATTTGCCATCCGCAGCCGACCTGTTCGCGGCGTGTCTGGTGGCGGGCTGTTCGCCGGTGGAGGCCGCCGAGGCGGTCGCGCACGCGGTCGGTGGGCCGCTGGCGAGCCGGCTGCGGCCGATCGTGGCCTCGCTGCGGTTGGGCGGCGATCCGGGGCGGTGCTGGCTCGGGCTGACCGACGATCCGGTGCTCGCGCCGCTGGGCCGAGCCCTGGCCCGGGCCGCGACCGGCGGCGCGCCGGCGGCGGCTCTGGTGGCCCGGATGGCCGACGAGCAACGCGCCGAGCATCGGCGGGCCGCGAGTGCGGCCGCGCGCCGGGTGGGGGTGCGCGCGACGGTTCCGCTCGGGTTGTGCTTCCTGCCGGCCTTTCTGCTGATCGGGGTGGTCCCGATCGTGATCGGGCTGACGACGGCGCTGTTGCAGCCGTTCTGATTCATTCACTCGCGTAAGCACAAATGCACAAAAAAGGGGGATCTTCATGCGCTTTCTTCTGCCGGTTCTTGCTCCGGTCGCGCGGCGGGTGTGGCTGCGGCTACGCGACGACACCGGGATGACCACGGCCGAGTACGCGGTGGGCACGGTCCTTATCTATAGGTGTCAAGCAGAACTGCTGGTCATACCCCTGTTGTGTGTTGAGGCAAGTTAGTCATGTTGCTGAACGGCCGTCGCCGACCTTGAGATGGCGGCCGCGGCAGGCAGCGTGGCGGGGGCGGGTGCTGCGGCGGCCTGGGTATCGGTGGTGGCGTTGCTCAGCTCCGTGTCGATGACGGTGCATGCGGACGTGGGTCGAACGCGGCGGGCCGGGACGGGACGATCCGACCGCGCACCGCGGCCCGGGACGTGGTGGCGCTGCCGAAAGCGGTCTGCTGAAGCCAACGGCGTCTCGGCGACCGCCGGTTCGAACTCCGCCGGGCGGGACCTCTTCAACCCGGTGGCAATCCTTGCCCGGTATGCGCTGCCCGCCGAGGCGTGTGCACCGGTCCCGGACCGCGGCAACGCGTGGTGTGTCAAGCATTCCCCAGGCAGGCCTGTTCGTCGGCCGTCAAGGTGAACTGGAGAGGCTGGACGCGGCGTTTGCGCGTACTGAGGAGGTGGTCGTGCATGCAGTGCACGGGCTGGGCGGGGTCGGCAAGTCCCCGCTCGCCGCGAAGCGGGGTAAGGCGGTGCGGTGGTGGATTACCGCCGACACTGCGGCCTGCGGTCGACACCGGGGTGGTCACGCTGACGCGGCCCTGCAACCGGGACTGACGGAGTTGCCCGCCGAGTTGCAAACCGAACGCGCCGTGTAGTGCCTCGTCGACCACAACTTGATTTCGACGCCGCACGGGCCGCGAATCGGCAGCTCATCCCGAGCCCCAGCACCATGCCGAAAGAGATCGCGTACCAGGGGAAGTAGACCGGCTGCGTCGTGAACGACTCAGGCCACCAGTGACACACTCTCATCAAATGATTGTGATGTAGGTCACATCTGATTCGGCACATAGAGGCCTCTTCCGACGTACTTAGCAGAAAGAAGACCTTCGCGATGTGACTTGCGTCTCAGAAGAAGTGTGATCTCGAACACATATTTGCCGGGTGTTCAAGTTTGTGAGGTTGGACGGTCTAGCGTCGAACCACCAACGAGGGCCGCCCGCAAGCATCTTGGCGGAGGCAGCGGGCTGGCCCTCTCAGTGACAACTCCTAGGAGCTTCATGCCCAAACGTACTCGCCTTGCTGAAGAAACGGCTCCCCGAACGCCGGAATTACCCCGGACGCGCTGGCGTCGGTGGCTCGGACAGGCCGGTCGCTTCTCGCGCGAGGTGGCCGTCCAGGTGACCGCAGCCTTGATCATCGTGGCGCTCGTGGCGCTCTGGGCGATCCTCAAGCACCACCTCGGCTGACTCTTCCGGCAGTCGGATTCGGCGCCACCCGCATTGCAGTGGACTTCCCGCTTGATGCGTCCGGCCTCGTTGAGGCCGGGCGCGTGGGCAAGCGAGCGTCGCAATCGCCTGGCGTCTCGAAGAGATGCGGATCGGATCTTCACGGACATCTCGCCATGGAGCGCGATCTGGGCAGCCCGCAGCCCCGGACACAAGGACATCGGCAGCGAGTCACCGACTCAACAGCGCAAGTCGCGAAACCCACAAAAGAGTTGGACAAAGCGTCGGACGAACCGCGACGCCATGTGCGGTCGAGATCTCAAACACATGCACCCGCGCACGCCGAGTACCCCATCGAAGCGAACGAAGTGTCGGTCGTTGCGCTTATCGTGACAACGTGACTCGTGAATCCAGTGATGCGGCGGTTCGGCAAGTCCCCGAAACCCAGTCGGTCCTAGATCGAATTCTGGCTCAGACCGCGTTCTTCCTGCATGAGCAAGGCGACGTTCAGGCAGCTGCCCTGCTGCTCGACGTCGAGAGCATGGAGCTCGTTCCGGGCAACAGGTTCGGTGACTGGTACATGGCCCGCCTGCACGTTCCCGGATGGCTCGAAGAACGCTTCGCCGAGGAGATCGTTGCTCGCATCTCTACTGTTTTGTGCCAAGTCGCCGAACGCAACGGCGAAGAAGTGCAGTCAGTCATCGTCGGTACTGCGCTGCCGGACGTGGACGCGAACTGGCGGCAGACTCTTCAGGGCCTCCTTTCGACCGACATCGTCACGAACCACGCGGTGCGGGTCAGCAGTCCCAACCCGGACCTCCGGCGTGACGGCTTCGTCTTCGAGTCGCTTGAGGAAGTCAAGGTCTATTCGGCGCTCAAGCGTGCTCAATCGGTCCTTCCCTCGGACGCGACCATCTCCATCTTCCCGCTGCCTCTGGGCCGAGTCGGAGCCGGAAACAGTTGGACCCCGGACTTTCTGATCGCCCGATGCGGCAAGCTGGGACTGCTGGAGGTCGATGGCCCCCACCACCGCGGGCGATTCGGTGCCGACGCGACGCGTGACCGTCACTGGCGCAACAGCGGGATCATCCACATCGAACGCATCCTCGTCGAGGAAACGACCGACGACAAAGACCTGGACGATCTCGTTCGGGCTTTCCTGAAGCGCATGCGAACTCAGTAGTAGCGCTTGGTGAACAGCAGTAACCCTTGATGGGGCAGCCCGTCAGGTAGAACGACCGTCCCCGTGGCTGGCGACTCATCCCCCGATGGGAGTGGTCGGGACCATGCGTTGCTGCCTCGTGATTGCGGCCGTTCGTTCCCGCAGGGGTAGTCGTCATCACCGGGCTTCGGGAGCCCGGCGATCTATCCTGATGACGTGTCCTATCCGAAACGCCACCACTACGTGCCGCGGAAGTACCTGGAGCGGTTCGGCCGAGGCGAGCAGGTCAGGGTGAGGCGCAGGCGCCCCGCAAAGACCCATATCGTCAACGTCAAAAACATCGCCGCCGAGACCGGTCTATACACCGTCACCACGGACAACGGCACCCCCTCCACGGCTGTCGAACAGCACCTAGCTGCGTTGGAGGGCAACGGCATACGCGTCCTGCGTCAGATCGACCAAACAGGACAGCCTCCTGCCCCGGGCAGTGAGGATCGAGAGACCCTCGCCCTCTACTTGGCCGTGCAAATGGCCAGGACGCCGGGGAAGCGAGTCATGGTGCTCTTTGCCCGCGATGTCACCACGTATGCGGGCGACCGCGAAGTCGATCAAGCACTGATCACGGAGTACGAACACCGGCGTCTCGGCCGTGCCCCGAAGGCGGCAGAGGCCCGAGCAGCTTGGACTTACTACCACGGTGTGCGCGCGGAAACCGGCGGCGACCCCACCCACGACGACGCGGTCATCGTGACGCTCGGCTCGGTCAAGGAGTACCTCCCCTTCATCCACGCCCGGCACTGGCGGCTGGAGCTCAGCCGCAAGCCCTGCTTTCTCACCTCGGACGCTCCCCTGGTGCTGTGGCGACCCCCCTCGCCGCAGGACGCCTATCAAGGCTTCGGCTTGATGGATGCCGAGGAGATCAGATTCCCGCTTGGCCCCCACGCGCAACTCGTTCTCACCCGGGGCGAGGGATCGTCGGTGGACGAGGTCAAGCTCGGTCGGGTGGCGGCCTGCAACCAAGACCTCGCGGACACCTGCGAGCGGGTCGTCGTCGGACACCCGGACCGACATGCCTGGCTGGACAGGGTCGAGCTGTGCGAGCGCGGCCCCGAACTCCGCTTCAACCTCGCACCGGGTTTCCGGGAACGCTCTGACGGTAGTCGCGAGGAGATGGGCGAGGTCTTGCACTTCTGGACGACCCGTCGCTGACCGCCGGACCGCGTAGGGCTTGCCCGCGGGACCCGTCGAGATGGGCAATGCGCCGGCCAGGTTCGGGGATGTGCGAACTTGGGTGGTCATGGAACTCGGGCCGACCTGCCCTCGTAAGCGGCGGCATGCGCGCCGGGGACGCGATCGCGCACGTGCGCGCAGGGCCGGGCAGGGTTGCCCCCCTGCGCCACTCGGCGACCAACGCCCCATCCATAACCCAACGGGTGACAGTTATGGGCGGGCGGACTGTCTTGTCGAGCTTCTTCGCGCCCGCCGTGCTCGACTACACCCTTCGGGATGAGCGGGGATGTGTGCCCGATGTCTTAGCGTGGCAGTTCGCGGGCGAAGTACGGGGCGGCGCGGCGGAGTAGGTCGCGTTCGCGTTCCAGAGTGCTGACCTGGTTCCGCAGCCGATCGAGTTTCCGCTCGGTCAACGGTCGCTATCTAGTGTTGTCAACCCGACATCCGAGGTGACATGCCGTGTGATGGTTGCTGGCAAGTAGGGCACGTGGGGACAGGCGTGCAGAGCACGGCCAGCTCGGCGGGCGAACCGAAGATGAGTACAGAGCGGGACTGGCGGAATCCCCTTGATTGGTGGGAGGTTTCAGGCGCCAGGGGGTAGATCTGCTGGGCTGGAGGCGTCGGCGCTACGGTCCCGGTACGCATGATGATCGCTTCGGGTGGATTGACGGACGACGGCGTACAACTCGTCGAGCGACAGTCCCAGCTCCACGGCCAGGGCAGCGACGGTGAAGAATTCCGGCGTGAACGTGCGGCCCTTTTCGATGCTGCGCACGGTCTCGACGGAGATCCCCGCGCTGCGGGCGACGGCCTCGGCTGAGCGCCCGGAGGTGCGGCGGGCCTGCGTAAGGCGGGAGGCGAGCTCCTGCCCGCGAAGTTGGGTGGCGGGATCGAGCCTCCTTCGTGGCATGGGTGTAACTATACCTGTATAGTTACACCCATGACGGTGACCGCTGCGGCCCCTTCCCCCAGTCGACCCGAAGATGTGCTCCGACTGAATGCCGTCTGCCCGTACTACACGATGTTTCCGCTGGACTTCCCGCTCCAGCAGCTTGCCGCCCGCCCCGATGCCACTCGCGTGCTGGACCCGTTCTGCGGGCGGGGAACAACCCTCTATGCCGCGCGTCTGGCGGGGCTGCCGTCGGTGGGCATCGACATCAACCCGGTGGCCGCTGCCATCGCCCAGGCCAAGCTCGTCCAGGTCACACCTGGTGCTGTGGTTCGTCTCGCGCGGCATATCCTCGACGACAGCATGCGAGGAGAGGTGCCCGAGGGCGAGTTCTGGCAGTGGTGCTTCGAGCGCGAGACGCTCCGCGAACTGGTGGCGCTGCGTGAGGCCCTACTGGGGATGACCACACCGACGGCTGCCATGCTGCGGGCGGTTCTGCTGGGCATCCTGCATGGCCCGCGTAACAAGAACCTTCCGTCGTACCTGTCGAACCAGATGCCGCGCACCTACGCCTCCAAGCCCGCCTACGCGGTGAAGTTCTGGAAGAAGCACGCCATGGAACCGGTGCGCATTCCGGCTCTGGAGGTCATCGAGCGGCGGGCCAAGCGACTGTTGGACGCGGCACCGCTCACCCACGGCGGCCGGGTCTACCTCGGCGACTCCGTCGAGACCCTCGGCGGCCTGCGGCAGAAGTTCGACCTGGTTGTCACCTCGCCCCCGTACTACGGCATGCGCACCTATGTGGCCGACCAGTGGTTGCGCTCTTGGTTTCTCGGAGGGCCCGCCGAGGTCCTCTACGGAACGCACGGCCAGATCGCCCGCCAGCCGAACCAGGAGGCCTTCATCCAGGCCCTGGCCAAGGTGTGGGCCGCAACCGCCCTCCGCTGCCGTCAGGGCGCCCGGCTTGCGATCCGCTTCGGTGCTCTGCCCTCGGCCCGCACCGACCCGGAGCAAATGCTGATGGCCTCCGTGCGGGAGGCGAAGGCCGGGTGGGTTGTCAAGGAAGTCCGGCAGGCTGGCACACCCCCGAAGCGCAACCGGCAGGCCGAGCAGTTCGGCAAGGCGGGCTCCGCCATCGAAGAGATCGATCTCATCGCCGAGTTGATCGGGCTGCCCCACTAATCGGGTAACCCGGTTACTTCCCACAACTTCATAACGGAATGTCTACTCCCCGTGGCATGCTGTGTAGACCAGGCGAGTGAATCACTCGCCTGTGGCAACACACGTGCGGTGCAGGGGAGATGCATGTTCGACGGGGACCAGATCAAGCAGCTCAAACAGTTGATCGGCGATCAAGTCGAAGCCGGTCGCGCCGAGCTGGACAAGCTGGTCGAGCAGGCTCAGGCCATCCGCTCTGAGGTCAAGGTGATCAGGCCGCGGTCAGCGACATCGGTCGCGCTGATGGCCTCCGATGGCGGCAACAACAAGGTCGCCTTCAACCCCTTCTACCTGCAGGTCGTCCGAGTCGTGGACTCCAACGGCAAGGAGCTGTGCATGGAGGTGGTCTCCCCGATCGCCGACATCGACGGCCTGAGCCGCCGCCAGTTCCATGAAGACGGCAGCCCGCGCACCGCGCTGGGCAGGATGATGCGCGGACTGGACGTCGAAAGACTCCAGGACCTGTCGCCGATGATGTCCGGCAAGTCGCCCAGTTGGGTGCAGGTTTTCCGAGACCTGTGCGAATGGGCAACGTTGTATGACCTGATCTGCCACCGTGACTACGCAGTCGACACCCTGATCGTCCGCGACGGCCTGCTGCGCAGCAAGATCTTCCAGGGCGAGCTGTTCGTGAAGATGGGCGAGCAGATCTACGAGGCCATCGAGCGGATCTGGCGTCAGGACCGACGCAAGGTGTGGCTGGTGGGACTGGCGAAGAAGACCCAAGTCCTGGAGTACTACCGGCTTGCGATCTCGCTGTCGGGCGTGTTCGACAACGGCGCCGCCTGTTTCGCCAAGGTCCCTGCCGAGATGTTGGAGAAGGCATACCTATGGGACGAGTACACCCGCGACGTCAGGGACGACTCTCCCGGTGAGAAGCCAAAGTTCAACATCGGCTCGATGTACTTCGTGCGCTTCGGCCCGTACTCCGGCGACCCCATCTGGACCGTGGACATCATGTCCCGCCAGGACAGGGAAGCCCAGGCGATCTTCGGCTACCTGCAGGCCGACGCGGTGGCCGGCTTCCCCATCCCGCTCTATCCCAACTGCATTCAGCAGGCCGACAGTTACTCCCGCGTCGCCGACCTGGACATGGACATCATTGAAGACCAGCTCGTCGACGCAGTTCGCGATCAGGTCGGTGATGACAAGGCCCACATCATCGATGCCCTGCGATTGGCCTCCGATGTGGCCGCCAACCGCTACGAGTAACACTCCTCACCGTCCGAGCCGCATCCTGTGGAGCAAGTACCGTCATGAGCCTGTTCGAGCGTGACAAAGTCATCGGCACCTTCCGCGGTTTCTCCGAGGGTGGAATGGAGTTCCACGCCGACCTCGTGCTGCCGCACCACGACGACTTCCAGACCATGGCCATGCACGGCCAGTTCGTCCTCGTTCAGCTCGAACACGAACGGGAGGCAATCCTCGGGCGGATCACCACCATTGCCTCCCAGGGGCGCCTGGTGTCTCCCATCGGCGAGGACTACGCCACTCGCGCGGTGCGCGACCAGCGGCCCATTCCCGATGAGCTGCGCGAACGCTACCTGAAGTACAAGGTCGACATCCGCATCCTCGGTGTCCTTCGCATGGAGGGCGACAAGCACATCTTCGTCCCCAGCCACCGGCGCCTCCCGCATGTCGGCGCCCAGGTCGCACTCTTGGGTGACGACCTGCTCGCCGAGGTCGTGAACGCGAAGGACACCGACGACGGCGCGGTGCCCATCGGCTACCTCGCTTTTGGTGAATTTGTCTATGCCGGAAACGACAAGCGCGTGGGCGACACCTCCTGGATGCAGGTTCAGCAGCCCGCGATCATGCCGACCTTCCAGATTGACAAGCTCGTGGCTCGCCGCAGCTTCGTCTTCGCCCGCGCCGGCTTCGGTAAGTCGAATCTGGTCAAGCTGCTCTTCTCCGCCCTGTACGAAGGACAGCCCACTGTCCCGCGCCGGTCCGGCGAAGCCCCGGTCGGAACAATCATTTTCGACCCGGACGGCGAGTACTTCTGGCCCGACTTCAAGGGCCGCCCCGCCCTTTGCGACGTACCGCACCTGCGCGACAAGCTGGTCGTCTTCACCAACCGCAAGGGCCCCAGCGAGTTCTACCAGTCCTTCGTCGTCAACGGCGTCAAGCTGAACATCAAGGAACTGCAAGCATCGCGAGTACTGGGTATCGCGCTGCCACCGGAGAAGCAGGACCAGCAGAACGTCGTCAAGCTCAAATCCCTCGACGGACCCAGGTGGAACCGGCTTGTCGACCTGATCCACCGGGACAAGTACGGCGCCGACCGCTCACAGGTCCAGCAGATCCTGAACCTCGATGCCGGCCAAGAAGCTGAGACTAACGCTGCGGTCAGCAACATGACCCGCGTCGTCAACGCACTGCATGACCCCGACAGTCAGCTCCTCAGCAGCCTGAAGGACTGCCTTTCCCAAGGCAAGCTCTGTGTGGTGGACATCTCGCAAATGCGCGGCTCCCAGGGGCTTCAGCTCGCTGGCGTGATCCTCGGCGACATCTTCGAGCACAACCAGAATCAGTTCACCGAGGCTGACCCGAAGTCCATTCCCACCATTGCTGTCATCGAAGAGGCACAGTCCGTCCTCGGTGGCTCCAATCAGAGGGAGGACGGCCCCTTCATCTCGTGGGTGAAGGAGGGCCGCAAATACGATCTCGGTGCCCTGCTGATCACCCAACAGCCAGGCAGCCTGCCGCAGGAACTCCTCAGCCAGGGCGACAACTTCTTCGTCTTCCACCTGCTCTCCCAAGGCGACCTTTTGTCCCTGAAGAAGGCAAACGCCCACTTCTCCGAAGACCTGCTGGCCACCCTGCTCAACGAGCCACTCGTCGGCAATGGCATTTACTGGTCCAGCGCACCCGGCACCGACCGCCACGCCCGCCCCTACCCCATCTCTGTGCGCGTCCTCAGCTTCGAGGACTCCTACAAGATGGCCGACCCCGACTACTCTCTCCCAACCCCTGACAACTTCGCCACCAAGTCCCGGGCCGTCGTCGAGGAACGACGTACCGAAGCCCGGGTTGCTTCCGCCAGCCTCGCGGCTAACAATCCCCACGGTGCCGCCACCGCGCCTGACGGAGAAGACGTCTCGGTGGACGACAGTGCGATCGCGATCGTCCACCTGCGGGACAACAAGCCCGAGTTCCACAAGATGATCAACAGCAGCCGCGGCATCAAGTGGGGACACATCGCTCACATGCTGGGTGAGAGGGCCCCCGAGTACGCGAAGCGCTCCGACTCCACCTTTGACTGGGGCCGAGCTCTGGTCAAGCAGGCACTTGACGAGCTGTATCCGGGGAAGTGGATCGCCCAGGCCCGCGAGGACGACAAGAGTCCGGGCAAGTTCCCCAAGTACGTCATGCTCAAGGAGCACGCCTCAAAGGAGGAGCCGGACACCGGCAACAACCTGGACGGCGCGTTGTTCGACCCGGCACAGACCGATGAGAAGCCTCCTTTCTAGAACCGCTTCCTCGAGGAAGGAGTGCTATGACGGTTGGGGGCAGCAGTTCAGCGTTGACCCGAGCTGAAAGGGATCTCGTTGAGACCCTCTCGGCCCGCTGGACGATTCACATCCTTCTGATTCTTCGTACCTCTGAGGACATGTGGCGATTCGGTGAGATCCAGGAAGCCGTCTCCGGGATCTCCAACCGCGTGCTCTCCGGCCGCCTTGCCGGGCTGGAGAACAGCGGTCTCGTGTCCCGGAACGTCGATGCGACCCGACCGGTGACTATCACATACCGGCTCACCGCCCAGGGGCGTCGAGTTGCAGGCGTCCTCACTTGTCTGCGCGAGGCAGCTGAGAGCCGCCTCGACAGGTGATGTGTCACATCTGGGCTACACCGCTGTGTTCGCCGCGCAGGTTCACCACAGCGGGCACCAAGTCCCGCTTGGCGATCCGAACCGTCGACTGGATCTTCTTCGCGCCCGCCGTGCTCGGCTACATCGTTCGGATGTGTAGGAGTCTGCGCTCGATGCCTCAGCTGGGGAGCTCGCGGGCGAAGTACTGGGCGGCGCGGCGGAGTAGGTCGCGTTCACGTTCCAGAAGGCTGACCTGGTGCCGCAGTCGATCAAGTTCCGCGCGATCAACCGGGGACCCGGCCGGATCGTCGTGGCCGTCTGTAGCCTCGGCCAAACGAACCCACCCTCGCAGGGTCTCGTGGTTGATGCCGAGTTCAGCGGCGACCGACGCGAAGGTGCGAACGCCGATCGTGGCGTGAAACCTGGCGACTGCCTCTCGCTTGAATTCATCCGTGTACTTGGACGCGCTCCTCATGGAGGCCTCGCTTTCCGCCTCACCGGCAGGATCCACGTAGACACCGGCGACGCCGCGTTCGCCTGTCACAGCCGATGCGGACAGCACGCGACACCTCGGGCACATGCATCCCGTGTTCTTCCGACCCGCGAAAAACGATAGTGCATCATCATGCACTGCTAGTTGTCGGCGCGGCGCGTTGTGTCACTATCTGTGTCCGACCAGCCGACGTCCCCATCCCCGAATCTCGACCCGGATCCCTCTGGGCGGGACCCGGTCGTCCACGCCTTTGGCATCGAGGTGCGACGTACTCGACATGCACGGGAGTGGTCGCTCGACGACTTGGCCGAGGAGTCCGGGATCAGTCGACGCATGGTGCTCGATGTGGAGCATGGTCGGCGTAACCCCTCGTTGCTCGTGATCCTCACGTTGGCCCGGGCTCTGGACGTGACTGTGAGTCGGCTCGTTGGACCTGCGGAAGACCTGTTTGCGCGCACCCGCACACTCCCGGGAGCCGCACGCCGCAGAGGTGATGGACCTCCGGAGCAGAGCGAATAGATCCGCCAGGCACAGACACACTGGTGTTGTGCGCGCAGGAGATGGCCGAGCGTGGTGTGCTTTCTGCGGGACTTCGGGCCCGACAGAGCGCACAGTGCGCAGTGCGCAGTGCGCTCTGTCTGTGCGGATCGGGCGCTTTCGAGCAAGTGTGAGGGCCGATGCAGCAGAAGTGCGCTCAACGCCACAGCCTGCCTGGTCTCGTCTTCCATGGTCGAGCCTGTTCAGCACCGTGTCAGGCGAGTCCCCTTGCGTAGAGGATCTGGGCTGGCGGGGCCTGCAAGTACCTTTCGAACAGCTCGATTTCCCCAAGCATCGACCGGATTTCCTCGTACCAGGCCAGGCCCCGCGCGTTGCAGTTCCCGCAGAGCAGGCCGCGAACGCACTTACCGCAGGGCGCCCCATCGCCGATGCACCGGCGGTGGTCGTGGTCCAAGTGCAGCCAGTCGCTGTCCTCGCCCTTGTTCGGGTCGCCGTGCCGTCGGTTACAGATCGCACAGGCATGATTTTGGAGCTCGAACAGCTCGCGAACGAATTCGAGGCTGACGTTGAACGTGCGAGCCTTCTTGTGCATCGATCGGCAGAGCTTGCAGCCGGACTGAGGTTTGCCGATCTTCCTGTTCCAGACGAATCGTTCGAGTGGGAGGATCTGTTCGCAGTGCAGGCACCAATAGAGATTCTGGGCCCGAAGTTCGGCTGACCGGGCTGCACTCAGTTTGAACCTCAGTGGGCGGAGCTGTTCACCGTGTCTATCCTGCTGGGCGTGGGTGTGACAGAGGGTTCGGCCGGAGGCGATGTTGATGCACCCGCAGAATGAACAGGGTTGGGCGCCCACGACGGCAATACGGAGAGGCTTCAACGGTTTGCCGTTGTATTGCTGCATGTAGTGCCCCTGGCAGAGCTGCTTGGCGTGCTCGGGCTTCCCGCAGTCAGGGAACGCGCAGGTGGCGCCCTGAGGTATCCGTTGCCTCCTGATGGGTTCGATGAGCGACTTCCCCTCGCGCTGTCGCTCGTAGTGCGTCTTGCAGACGCCCTTTCGATCGATGCGCTTGCCGCAGTCGGGCACCCCACAGATGCCGCCGTTCGCCGTCGTAGAGAAGTTCGGCCGGATCCGACTGAGCGGTTTTCCGTTTAAGTGCTGGCGATAGTGGGTCTGGCAGAGCGCTTCCGTCTGGTTTGCGACTCGTCGCCCACAGCCTTCGAATCGGCAAACGTCGTGGATGGATATGTTCTCGACTCCTTGCGAAGGATGATCGGGTTACCGCAACGCTAGGATTCGATCAGCGGCGGCGGGCAGCCGGGTCCTGGCTGGCGACGTGACGGGCGACGGCTCGACGCTGGGGCGGGCGTATCGCTCCAGCGAGCGGACGGTGGCATGCCTGGATCGGGCGAGCAGACGCCTCCTCCTGGGGCGCTCCATGAGCATCTTTCAGCCGGTGCGGTCGAGGAAATCGCACACGGCGGTTGCGTTGCGATGCGCGCCCAGGGTGTCACGCAGGTCGGTGAGGGTGGCGCATCCGCGGGCGGAGTCGACACCGCCCATCATGTCGACCACTTGGTGGGCGATGCCAGCGGCGGTGTCCAGGTCGCCGAGCGCGATGTGCGCCTCGGCCCGGCGTGCGAGGTAGATCGCGGCTCCGCGTGCCTCGCCGGTGGTGTCGTAGGGGTCGTGGTGGGCCAGGGCGGCATCGAAGTGCTCCAGCGCCCGCCCGGGCTTGCCCAAGGTCAGGGCGGAACTGGCCGCGACCTGGTGGAGTTCGCCGTGTGTGAGCCAGTACATGCCAGGCAAATCCTCGCCCGCAGGTCCGGCGCGGTCGTAAGCGGCGAACGCCGCGTCGAGCGCGCGGTAGGTGTCGCTTGCGTCGCCAGCGGTGGAGTGGGCACGGGCCTTGCGCGCGTGCAGCATCGCGACCACTCGGGGCGAGATGATTCTGCGACGGGTGTCGAGGGCGCCGTCGACCATGTCGACGGCACCGCGCGGGTCGTGGTTGCTGTAGCGGACGTTGGCCCAGAATGCGAGGGCGGTGGCGCCGGTCGTGGCGTCGCCGCCGGATGCCGCAGCCCGCAACGAGGCAGCGAAGTGCCTCTCGGCACTGGCCGTGTGACCGCTGTCGTACGCGCACCACCCGGCCAGGCGGGACGCCTCCGCGGCCGATCCGAACAAGCGCCGACCCGTCACCTCCGTATACGAGGCATCGCGTAACAGTCGTGTGATCAAGCGGAGTTCCGCGCTCGCCGCGTCGTAGACCTGGGAGGATCCGACCTCGTCGTCCAGGTGTCGCAGGGCGTCGAGGCGGGTGTCGAACAGGTCGGCGACGTGCGCGCCCACGTGCCGCCCGCCAGTGACGGCGCCGTTGGCGGCGTCGGCGTTCGCCCAGCGGGCGAGGCTCGCCGACAGAGTGCTCGTCGAGGCGATGAGGAATCCGCGTCGGTCCACCGGCCCTCCCACGTCGTCCAGTGCCTTGACGGTACCCACCGTGGACCAAGGGGAGTCCAAAACGGTGTCGTCGTCGTGGAAGGCGAGCAACAACCACCAGGGCCAACCCCGGCGACGGATCTCCTCGGGGTCGATGCCCAGCAGGTCGGCCATGGCCAGTTGCGCGGTGGGGGCGGGCTCGGCGACGCCCATCCAGCGGGAAACCTTCTCCTTGCGGGTGGCCATCGACCCGAACCCCAAAGCCCGATGCCGGTCGGCGACCTTGCGCAGGTAGCCGGTCGCGGTCCACCGGTTGCGGGTCAGCAGCGTGGTGAGCGGGTGCCGTTCGATGGTGTCCGTCACGGTCGACCTCCCCCAAGGCGTGCCGCCCAGTGTGCCCCTTGCCCCGGCCCGCCTGGAATGGTCCGGGATGTGCGAGGCAACCCGAGGCAACCGATCGGCAACCCAAAGCAACGGCACGGGACTTCACGATCCGTGCCCGTCGGCGTTGTTCTGAAGTGCAGGAGGACCCGGCAGGGGTCCGCCGAGCCAGGGGAGGAACGCCATGACCACGGCTACACCAACCACGGGAACCATCGCCGTCGAGATGCCCGAACCTTTCACGCCCGAGTGGGGCCGCATCGACGGCGTCACCGTCACCGGCCGCACCGTTGAGATCGACCCGGCCGTGTACTTCTTCCGCTACCAGGACCCCACCTGGCTGGTCGTCGACTGGGACCTGCTCGCCCGCGACCTGCTGCCGCTGCGCGACACCGACTCCCGCACCGTCGAACAGGCCGCGCTGGAGTTCGTGAAAGAGCACGGTCGCATCACCGACGACCCGGCCGAGGTCCTGCGGATCGGCCACAAGGTCGCCGCGCACGTGTTCTCCGACAAGCACCTGACCGACCCGGGCCTGTCGCACGTGGACGCCGGCCACATGCGGATGCTGCGCGAGGCCACCACGCTGATGGCCCTGAACAAGGTCCGCATCGACGGGAGCATCGCCAACGTCGGTCCGTGCTGGTTCTTCCCGGTCGCCACCTCCGTGGTCTTCGGCCTGGACGACGAGCAGGGCATGGCACTCGACGAGCTGTACCACGGCGGGTTCTTCAACGAGTACCGCCGGATCGACTCCATCCTCGCCCACGCGGCGTTGGGTGGGCGGCTGGTGCACGGCTGCTCGGCGGCGGCCGACATGAAGGGCGGCGCGGTCGTGCCCTACGGCGCCGACATGGACCGCTTCCGCGCCGACCTCGAAGGCATGAGCGACACCTGGATGAACCGCATCCGCGCCCACGCCGCCTGATCCACACCACCTCGACACCGCGGGGACCGACCGACCCGGTCGGTCCCCGCGGCCATGCGCATCGGGAGGATGCCGTGACCGCTCGTCGACACGACCGGACGGTGGACACGCGCGTGAACGCCGCCGCGTGGAACGCCATCGCCCGTCAGGACCGAACCTCCACCGATCGGGCGGAGGTGGTCCCCGCGCGCATGGAGTGGACCCATCGTCCGGGCACGGGCCCCGGCGCCGAACTCCTGGGCGACGTACGAGGTGCCCGGGTGATCGAGCTGGGCTGCAACCGCGGCGACAACCTCGCCCACGTCGCGACCCTGGGCCCGGCCCGCACGGTCGGCCTGGACGTCGCCGAGGACTGCGTCGCCCAAGCCCGCGCGCGGTGGGCGCACGTGCCCGGCATCGCCTGGACCACGGGCGAGGCGGGCGACTTCCTCGCCGCATCGCGGGAGACATACGACGTCGTGTACTCGATCTTCGGCGCACTCTGGTACACCGACCCCGAACGGCTCCTGCCGCGTGTCCGCGAACGCCTCGCCCCCGGCGGCCTGTTGGCGTTCACCGTCAGTGCAGCCCGCCCCGGTGCACTCCACGGGGCACGGGTGGACAACCTGACCCTGGGCACCGGCGTCCGCATGCCGGTGGTGCACTACGCGTACGACGCGGCCGGTTGGCACGACCTACTCGCGCGTCACCGCTTCATCGTCGAGCGGAGCATCGACGTCCCCACCCGCGACGGCGCCGGACATCGCGCGCTCGTCTTCACCGCGCGCGCTGCCTGAGGCCGTCCACGTCACCGCGGCCGCCAGTACCGTGACGGCCCCGGCCCACCCGAACGCCGCCCGGGGCGCCCGCTCCACCAGGGCAGGCAGCACGAGCATGCCGCCCATCCCCGCGACATGCAGGGCCGTGAGTTCCACGGTGAACAACCGCAGCCGCTCGGGGCCGGGCAGGCGCCCGATCTCCGACCCCAGCGTCACCGACCCCAGCGGGGTCAGGAGACCCAGGAGCGCGGTCACCGCGATCACCGAGTTCAGGCCCGACGTGAACGCGTACCCGCCGAGCAACGCACCCCGAGCCAGCCACACCGCGCAGTACGAGCCGGGGAACACCCCGACGGACTTCGCGTTGCCCGCCATCAGGTTGCCCACCACGCTGCCGACGCCCATCGCCGAGAGCACCAGTCCGTATGCGCCCGGGCCCGCCTCCAACCGGGCCGTCAGCCAGATCGGAATACCGATCGAGGCCACCACTGCGCACGCCTCGCCCACCGTCTCCAATCCCAGCACCCAGCCCAGCACGGGCCGGCGCCCCAACACCGCCCGAGCGGTGGGCGCCTCCCGGTCGGCGTCGAGCACGGTCGTGCCCGATGCCGAGGGCGCCGGCTGCCCGCGGTCGAGGTAGGCAAACGCGGCCCCGGAAACCGCGAACGTGGCCGCGTCGACCCAGAACAGCGCGTGCACGGGCATCACCAGCAACAGTCCGGCGGCGCCGGCCGGGCCCAGGATCCACGCCATGCGGCCGGTCAGTTGCATCAACCCGGTCACCGCCCGGACCTCTCCGGGTTCGACCAGGTCGGGGATCAGCGATCCCAGGGCGGGGCCGGTTACCGCGTCGGCGGTGCCCAGCAGTGCGATCACCGCCAGGATCCCGACGAGACCGAGTCGGTCCCACAACCACGGCAACGACGCCACCACCGCGATCTGCACGAACTCGACCACCGCCAACCGGCGAAGCACCGCGCACCGCGCGATCACCTTGCGCCCGAACGATCCCAGCACGATGTGCGGGACGCTCTCCACCACCACGACCAGGCCCATTGCGACAGCGCCGGAGCGCTGCCACGCCAGCCACGTCAGGGCCAGGGTGAACAGACGGTCGCCGAACACGCTGAACGCCTCGGCCGACCACAACACCAGGATCCGACGCCGGCGAAGCAAAGAGAGGTAGTCCACGGGCGGCCACCCTACGAAGACACGAGCATCCGCGAAGGACGAACGCCCGACATCGACCCACACGGATCACGTCCCGGGCGACGCCCTCCGACGACGGCGAGCACAGGGTCTCAGCGGCGGCTCCACGCAATCGGGTCGAGCCCGCCCACAGGCCACGCGTCCCGTCACCCACACGGGTGTTGTCGTTCCGAGGCCCAGTCCACGACGGCGCTGATCAGCGCCATGACGCAACAATCCGGGACTCCCCGAAGGAGAGTCGACGATCTTCCGGAACGCATTCATTTGATTACACTGCGTGCCCATCGTGTCGGTTCCGATGGGGATGTCGTATGAACTTTGCAGATCACGAAGTGCGTGAGGGCCGTCGTCTGATGGATGCCGGACGGGACAACCGGCTGGCGATCGGCGATCTCCTCCTGGCCGTTGCCTCCCCCGCCGGGGGCGACGGGGCGCTGGAGGCGTTCTGCGGCGAGGTGGGGCTGAACCCGCGCACCGCACGCCAGTACCGCCAGACCGCCCGCGCGTGCACCGCTCCGATGCGGCAACGGGTGTCCGACAGTGGCATCCACGTGAGCTACAGCGTGCTGCGCGAAGGATCGCGCACCGGGCCCGGCGGGACTCCCTACGACGAGGACTACCGCACCCTGCGCGAGCTACTGCGGGAGGCGCGCGACTCCGGCGCGGGCCGCGTTTGCGTCGCGACGTATCGGCAGGCCCTGGGCATCGGGCCGTCCCTGCGGGACCTGCTGAACGCCTCCGGGCCGGGCGAGGCCACGATCGCCGAGTACGTCGACGCCCTGAACCGCAACGGCCCGGAGCGCGAGAAGATCATCCGCGCGCTGGTCGAGGAGGACGCCGAGCTGAGCGAGGCGGTGCGCACGGCCGTCGACGCCAAGCGCCGCAGGGACCAGGAACGCGAGAAGGGCGGCCGGGGAACCGCCGGTGGCGAGCGGTCCGACAAGGGTACGGCTCTGGCCCGGGACCTGGTTCGGCTGCGCGACCAGGCGGTGGCCTGCATGAACCGCTACCCGCGTGCCGTGGACCTGTCCGCCGAGCAGGTGCTCGCCTGCAAGGAGGCGATCGGGACGTTTGAGGTCCTCACGGTCTGGGCGACGGACAGGGTCGGCACCCACACCGCGGCCGTGCGCCGCATCCCAGCGCCGTCGCGGGAGTCGGTGAGCGCGTGAGGCCGCCGACTGGCACGGACGGCGACGAGCAGTTGACCGCCGACGTGGAGGAGTTCGCCGTCCACGACCGCAAGGGTGGCTGGGCCCTCGCATACCTGGTCGCCCGACGCGTGCGACCTGACGAGGGCCATGGCGTCGGGATCGAACAGGAGTCCACGAAACGATTCGACCGAAACGTTTTCCGGCGGGTCAGCGCGCGGGAGTTCGCCCACCGAGCGGGCACCGGCACCAAACGCATCCTGGCGTTCTACGACGCGTGGAACCGTGCCGCCGCCGACAAGCACGTCGAACCGGCCCACGAGCTGAGCCCCGGCGTCCACGTCGAGCTTCCCGACGAGGACAAGGTCCCGTTCTTCGGCAAGCACGGGTACTACCGCAGCTACGAGGCCCGGATGAACGCGGGTGAGCGCCGCAGCTCGATCGAGCAGGAGGCGGAGCGCGCCGGGGTCAAACCAGCGGCCTCGATCTACATGGCCCAGCACCCGGGGGCACTCAAGACGGCGGTGCTGGCGGACCCGGGCACCCGCGTCGCGGCCCGGGAGGCCATCGAGGAGTACGACCGCCGGGAGGCCGAGCGCGAGCGGGCCGACCGCGACGCCGCCCGCAGCGTGACCGCCGAGCGCGAGAAGGAACACGACCTCGCGCGCGACGACGACGAGGAGGCGGCGGCCGAGAAGGCGGCGGTGGCGCAGGCGGTCCGCAGCGCATCGCGGGCCAAGTCCCCGACCGATGCCGCCCTGGAGGTCTTCACAGAGCTGACCGCGGTGCGGCTGGGCACGCTGCGGGCCCTGACCCTTCTGCAACAGCACACGATCACCTTCTCCGACGAACGCAGCGCGGCCATCGCGGACCTGTGCAACGGCGCGCAGGCGGCCATCTCGTTCATCCGCGACCTGGCCGCCAGCCATCACGGCGCGCTCGGCGACGCCGCGCTGCGGGCGTTCCTGGACGAGAGCGAGAAGCTGGGGTGACCGCATCCGGCGGGCGCGGGTTCGACGAGGGCAGGAAGCCGAGCCGACTGGAGGAGGACACCGTCGGGGTGTTGCTGTGGCTGCGGCACAACGCGGGCCGGGAACTCACCTACGAACAAATCGGCAAAGGGGTGGGCCTGCCGGTCGGCAACCGTCTCAAGTGCGCGGTGCGCCAAGCCCGCAAGGCTGCCGAGCACTTGGACCACCGACTGGAGCGGTTCCTGCCCTCACGTGACCCGCTCATGCGCGGCGCGCGGGTGACCCGGTTCAACCTGTCCGGCCGCGGCGACGAGTTCGGCGCCCGCGACGCGCTGAACGCCTCCCGGGTCGCCGTCTCCGCCATGGACGACATGCGCCGCGCATGCGCGTACGAGGCCAAGAACACCCACGGGGTCGCCCCGAAGGCGTTCCAGGAGATGGCGTCGGCCGTCGACGGGTGCATCCAGACCGTCAGCGGCGTCGAGGAACTCGGCCAGGAGGTCTGCCGCCTCCAGTTCGTGAACAACGAACTCGCCGAGCGCGTCGCCACCCTGGAGGCCCGCCTCGCCCGGGCAGCCACCGGCGAGGACCCCTACGTCACCGCGTGACCGGACACTTCCGGGGACGTCTGCCCCTCGCCGAGTTGGAAGGCGTCCCCGGGAGCGCGGTTGACCTGCTTCAGCAGCCGCCTGCCCGCCTCGCGGGCCGCGAGAAGATCCTCCTCGGCCTCCGCGAGCCGGCCCTTCAACGCGTCGCGCTCCGCGCATGCCCAGTCGCGTTCGACGGCCAGCTTCTCGACGGCGCCCAGCAACTCGTTCACGCGCTCGGTCAACTCCCCGGTGCCCACCGCGTCCAGTCGATCGCCCAGCGATCGCCGCACGGCCTCCTTGAGGCGGTCGCGCTCCGCCCGCAGAGCCTTGTTCTCCGCGCGCACCAGTTCGAGGTCGGTGGCCAGACTCGCCGCCGACGGGCTCGCCCCGGCCCCGCGGGCGCGACGTTCGGCCTTTGCCTGTCCCCGCATGGCGGCCTCGATGTGCTCACGCACGCCCTCCGCGTACACCAGCCACGAGGAGACCCCGGCGGCATGGCGCACGGCGGCGAAGGTGATCGGCTCGCCGGACGCCTTCATCGCGTCCAGCGCCGCCAAGACCCCGGCCCGCTTGGTGACGCTGTCCCGCCGCCGAGACTCGCGCAGCACGTCCCCGGGCGTACGACCCGCCCCCGGCTGCCCTTCGACCCGTCGCGCGGCCTGCCGGCCGCTCACGCGCCGGTCCCCTCGCGCCGAGCGGGGAAGCCGGGCATCGGCAGCGGCACCGCGCCGCCCGCGGCGGCCCGCACCTTCCGCAGCAGCACCGCGGCCTCCTCGACCCGGCCACGCTCGTCCTCGCCCATCGCCTCGACCAGTTCCCGCATGGTGTCGCCGACCTTCCTGAACGCGCCGATCTGGTCGTCGAGGTTGCGCACCACGAACGCGTCCGCCTCCATCATCTCGGCGTACTCCCGGTCGGTCTTCAGGGAACGGACGTGGTCCTCGATGGCGGGCAGGAAGGACGGGTCGGGCCGGTACGAGGGGCAGGCCGCGCACTGGAAGCGGATCGGGCACGCCTTCCCGCCCGCCTTCACGTTCGAGGGCTCGGTACAGTTCCCGAACGGCACCGTCACCGACCTGGCCTCGTAGGCGGTCGCCGACGCCATCGGCGCCGGCCGCCCGGCACGGTCGACGGTGTGCAGACGCATCACGTCCACCGCCTCCCGCTTCCGCTTCAACGTGACCTTGTAGTACCTGGCCGTCGTGTCACTGGACCGATGGTCCATCAAATCGCGCAGCACGTCGATCGGCACTCCCGCGTCGGCGTACCGCTGCGCGAACGAGTGCCGGAACGCGTACGGGAAGATCAACGACCGCTCGAACGCCACCCGTTCCCCATCCGGCCCGAACTCCTCGCCCAGCAACACCGGGACCGCGTCGGCCCACGAGCGGATGATCGCCCACACTTGGTCGGACCCCAGATGCCGCACGACCCCCCGCTCGCTCGCCGGCGGAAACAGGAACGGCGCGCTGCCGCTCGGCAGGTCGACCGTCTCCCGCACCGCCAGCCACGCCCCTACCGACGACACCGTCTCGCTCGTCACCGGCAACCGGCGCCCGCCGCGGCGACCCTTGTTGTTGTCCCAGACCAGCGACCAGTCGCCGCCGTCGTGTTCGAGGCACCCCACCCGAAGTTGGGCGATCTCGTACGGGCGGCGTCCGGTGTCGCGCAGCAGCTCGTACACGGCCCGCGCCATCGCCGACACCTGGAGGCCAGTCATCCTGCCGTGGGTGATGCCCGCGCCCAACAGGTGCGTGTAGTCGTCGAGTTGGGTGATGACCGACTCGGGTACCGCCTTGCCCGCCTCGTCCTCAGGTACGTCGTCACGCTTGACGGTGTGGCTGCTGTGCCGGGCGAAGCTCGCGGACATGCCGTCCAGATGCCCGGCCGCGCGACTGTAGTCCAAGACCTTGAAGAAGAACGACAGCAGTGCCCCGCGGGCCGTGGACGACATCGGGTCGCCGTCGAGCTTGTGCAACTGGCGGAACGTGTCGACCACCGCGTTCATATCGGCGAACCCGAGCGCGGCCATGTCCGCGCCCCCGCCGGGTCGCAGTTCCAGGGCCCGCGAGGCGGCCAGGACGGCACGGCCGGCCCGCCGCACCTCGGCGGTGGTCGGCTTGGTCTCGGTGATCCAGCCCACCAGGATCGCCCGCAGCCACGGCTGTCCGATCTCCGACACGTCCAAGTCACCGGGCCGATGGGTGGGGCCGCCGCTCACCCCGCGCACGCCCAGTTCGGCCAGGTCCAGCACCGGCCGCGTCGTCGGGTCCACGCCCCTGAACCGGTCCAGTGCCCCGGCCACGACGCGGTGGGTCTCGCGGACCAGGGCATCCACGTTCGCCTGGGACCGGCGCGCGAACCAACCGGCCGGCGCTGCGGCGACGCTCTCCGCCGCCGCCAGGTGAACCACCACCTGACGCACCGCCAGCGGTTCGATCTTCTGGCCGCGCGCGTCACGCCGCTGGAGCGCGTAGAGCACCTCCAAGCGCGCGACCGAGTGCAGCGGCGCCAGCGAGAACTGGTGGATGTTGAGGAACGGCGCCTGCCGCTCCAACCATCCCGGCGTCGGCAGATCCTCCGGCGCGTACCGGCGGGACTGGGCCAGGTGCTGGCGCCAGCGCCGCGCGTGCAGCGCGCACAGGCCGAACGTCGCACGCCCGTCATAGCGGCAGCCCGGCACCGTGCACACCGCCGACGGCCCGTACGGCGTCTGCCGGGCCAGCCACGCCTCCAGCTCGGATCCCGGCTCGCGCATCAGGTCCTCGCGCCGCAGCGACGAGTGCGCGAGACACAGCCCCCACAGGACCGCCTCGCGCGGACACCCGCCCACGCGGCAACACGGCAGCCGTCCCGCGATCCTCCGGTTGCGCTCCGGAATGTGCGTCGCCTTGAACTCCTTGGCTCCCACCCCGCCCGCCCGCAATGCCTTCCTGCACGCCGAGCACAACCCGCGGGTCGCGGTCAGCGCATCGCACGCGGCGGTCCCGCACCGGTAGACCGCCGTCCCAGGATGGTCCACGTCACCGGTGAACAACCCGATGCCCGGCTCCCATTCACCCGGCCGCCAGGCCGGGTCGATGTGCTCCACGAGCCACGCCGTCCACCCCGACGCCTCCTCGGGCGACATCCCCTCCGGAACGGCGTCGCCCGCATCCCGCGCCGGCCAACGCAGCGGCACCACGTTCCCCGATGCGCTCACCCGCGCGCCTCCTTTCGCCGGGCGGCGACCCGTTCCACGGCATCGCGTTTGTCCTGGTCGGTGGCGTGCGTATACGGGTCCATCGACGACGACGCCGCGTGTCCCGCCATGTTCTGTGCCACGTCGCGCGGCACCCCGCCCCGCACCCAGCGCGTGATCGCCGAGTGCCGCAGCATGTGCGGGCGTGCCGCGAACCCGGCCCGTCCCGCGAGCCGCCGGAACAGGTCGTACGTGTTCTGGTACTTCATCGCCTCGCCCAACGGCGCGCGGAACAGGTTCACGAACACCATGTCGCAGTCGTCCACACCGCCGGACCCGACGATCTCGTCGCGCTCCCAGCGGTACCTGGTGTACAGGTCGACGGTCTCGTCCTCCACCGGAATCCACCGTGGGTGCCGGGACTTGGCGTAGGCGCCGTTGCCGTTGCGGCGCCGCCGCACATGCACGTGGGGCCCCGCGACCTTGCAGCCCAGCGTGGTCGAGTCGGGCAGGAAGTGCATGTCCTCGCGCCGCAGCCCCAAAGCCTCGCCGATCCGCATCCCGCTCACCGCCAGCAACAACACCAGGAACCGATCCCGGGCACGAGTGGTGACGTCGGCCAGGCACCGGATCTGGTCGTCCGAGAGCCACTCGTAACCCGGCACGGCCACGCGGTACTTGAGCAGTCTGGCCCGCACGTTCCGCCGCTGGCCGTCCTCGCCGGCATCGAAGCCGGGCGGGACGTACCGCAGGAACTTCGGCCGCACCAGTTGGCTGATCACGCTCGGCGGAACCCAACCCTGCAACGAGCACCACGTCAGGAACTCGCCGATCGTCCCCATGGTCGCGTTCGCGGTGCCCTCGCCGCGGAACCGCGGCTCACGGCCCGGCCGCCGGCTTCGGGGGGGCAACGGCTCGTCGACCAACCAACGCATCATCGCGACCAGTTGCGCGAACGACGGCCGTGTCCAGTCGACACCCTTGTCGATGCAGTACGACAGGTACAGGGCGATGCGGCCCGCGTACGTCCGCTGGGTGTTGTACGCGCGGTCGGCACCGCGAAGGCCGACCAGATACGCACACGCTTCGGTGTGCAGCTCGAAGGACTCGTCGACGACGACCCAGTACGTGGCGCCGTCGGCGGAGATGGCACGTTCGGCGCGATAGCACCGGTCCAGCAAAGCAGAGATGACCAACGTGCCTTAAACCCCTTGGATACCAGTGAGGCAAGTAGGAACTACTCTACTTGCCTTACATAACAGGCGAGTTGCCTGCACCCAAGATAACGGTCGCCGCGGTGGCGTTCGGGGCCGTGCTGTTCAAGATCGTGACCAGCCCGGGGGTCGCGGCTGCGCTCACCGGGGTGATCACCAAGGCACTCGATGTTTCGTTCTGAGCCTCGCGCCGATACCGCTCACCGCGGGCGTGCGGCGAACGGCTTCGTGACCGCGGAGACCGCGGTCGTCATGCCGGTGCTGATCCTGTTGACCGCCGTGTCGGTGTCCGGGATCGGTGCCGCCGCCGCGCAGATCCGCTGCGTGGACGCGGCGCAGGCGGGAGCGCGGGCCCTGGCCCGGGGCGAGCCGGCGGAGGTTGCGAGGGAGCGGGCTCGGGCCGCCGGGCCGGTCGGGGCGCGCACCGAGGTGTCCCGCGCGGACGGTCTGGTCCGCTTCCGGGTCGCCGGCGAGGTCGGCGTGCCGGGAGCGGCGTGGGCCGGGGTGCGGTTCCACGTGGAACATGTGGCGGTGGCGGCGATGGAGGACGAGGTACCGCCGTGAGCCCGCGCACCTCGGCGCAGGAGGGCTCGGCAACGTTGTGGGTGCTCGCACTCGCGCTGGTGCCGATGTGCGTGGCGGCGGTCGTGTTCGCCTTCGCCGCAGCGGTCACGGCCCGACACCGCGCGGGCGCCGCGGCCGACCAGGCCGCGCTGGCGGCGGGGAGTCGGGCCGCCGC